>CAIKRN010000217.1 GCA_903829855.1 uncultured Opitutia bacterium | reverse complement strand
CGCCGACGCCACGCATCCCGCCGCTCTCGGCGAAATTGGCCTCGATTATTTTCGACTGCCGACGGATGAAACCGAAGCCACTCGCGTCAAAGGCTGGCAACAGGAGGCTTTCCGACAGCAGCTTTCGCTGGCCTATCAATTTGGCTGTCCAGTGGTGATCCATTCGCGCCATGCTTTTGATGACTGCGTTCGGCTCATTGATGGCAGTGGGGTCGATTGGCGGAAGGTGGTCTTCCATTGTTTCGTCGAGGGGCCGGAGCAGGTTCGTCAGATCAACCAGCGCGGCGGCCGTGCCTCCTTCACCGGGATCATCACTTACGCTAAGTCCGAAGAGATCCGCCAGGCCCTCAAAGCGCAGGGACTCGCCCGCTTGATGCTGGAGACCGATTCGCCCTACCTCGCTCCGCAATCCGTCCGTGGTAAGGAAAATACACCGGCCTACCTTCCGGAAATCTGTGCCAAGGCCGCTGAATTACTTGGGCTGCCGACGGATGAAGTCGCCGAGGTGGCCACACGGAATGCGCGTGAGTTCTTCGGTTTCCCTTCTGCCTGACACGATATTGTCACGCGGTCGCCGCTGATTCCGTACACGTCCGTGGCATACTCGCCATAGATGACGCAGAAGGCCATAATGAGTAATGCGGATGAGCTGCGAGCGAGTCTCGGCCCGCTGGGTTGGTCCGAGCCAGTTTTGGATAGGTTCTTTAAGGTACGGGCTTTTGATGCTTTTCTGGCGCGGATTCTCGCGGCAGGTCGGCCGGATTTTTTCACATCAGCGCTCGAGCAAGCCGGCGTCACCGCTTCGTGGGCTGATCAATGCCTGGCTCGGATTCCGCGTTCCGGTGCATTAATTGTGATGGCCAATCACCCTCATGGGTTGGCGGATGGGCTGGTGGCGATGGATTTTCTCCTACGTGTCCGCCCAGACACGTTGATTGTCGGTAATCGTTGGCTGCAACAGATTCCGGGTATCCGACCTTGGTTGATCGAGGTTAATCCCTTCGACCCGAAGTCTGCTGATCCTGCCAATATCGCGGGTACGCGCCGGATGCTGGCGCATCTCCGGGCGGGCGGGTGTATCATGACTTTCCCGGCCGGCGAGGTCTCGAGTTTGAAATTACGCGAACGTCGTGTCACGGACTCGGTCTGGTCGCCTTTGATGATTCGAATGGCACGCAAGGTGGGCGCTTCCATCTTGCCGCTGCGTATCGAAGGCCGGAATTCCAATCTATTCCAGACGCTCGGGTTGGCGCACCCGCGGATTCGCACGCTCCTACTGCTGCGAGAGTTTCTGCATCATCGCGGGAAGGTGATTAGGCTAAGGACGGCCAATCCAGTGACCCCTGCTCAATTGGCGGACCATCCCGATGATGATGAGGCCACGAGCTTCCTGCGTTTACGCTGTGAGTTGCTTTCCTCCCGGGAAACGGCGGTCAGGTCGGCCGCAGCGAGCAGTGGCGTTGTTCAGACCCCGGTCATTAGTCCAATTAATCCGCGTTTAATCCAAGCTGAACTTCAAAGCCTACCGGCAGAAGACCTCCTGCTGACCAGCGGCGATTTCAAGGTCTACCGCTTCCTTGGCAAGGATCTCCCGCATACCTTACGCGAGGTGGGTCGGCTGCGCGAAGTGACGTTTCGCTCGGTTTCCGAAGGTACGGGCTTGGACTGCGATCTCGACGCGTTCGATGCTTGGTATGACCAGATCGTCCTGTGGGATGATAGGGCGGCCCAAGTTGTCGGTGGTTATCGTCTGGGCCCAACCGACCGCATCTTGCCATTACAGGGCAAGCATGGGCTCTACACTTCCACGCTTTTTGAATTTAAGGGCGACTTCTTCCGACGCATGGACCCGGCCTTGGAGATGGGGCGGTCGTTTATTCGGCAGGAGTACCAGCGGCGTCCGAATAGCTTGCCGCTACTCTGGCGAGGAATTGGCCGCTACGTCGTGCGTTTTCCAAAGTATCACCTCTTGTTCGGGCCGGTAAGTATCAATCCGGAATACGGCCAGGCCTCCAAGGATCTCATCCTGTCGTATTTGCAGAACAACCGTTCGGCCGATGATTTATTGCCGTTCGTTCGGGCGAAGAATCCGCCACGATCGATGAGCCTGCGGGATGCTGACCTCGATGTTTTGCAGCGTTGCGCTTTTGATCTCGAGCACGTTTCGAGTCTGGTGAGTGACCTTGAGCCTGACGCCAAGACGGTGCCAGTGCTGCTCAAGCATTACCTTAAATTGAATGGACGACTCATCGCGTTCAATGTCGATGAAGGTTTCGGGGGGTGTCTCGACGGGCTGATCGTCGTGGACCTTACCCAAACCGACCCAAAGCTGCTTTCCGCCTACATGGGCGACGAAGGTGCCCGGCAGTTCCTGGAATATCACGATTTCGACGCGGCGAAGGTGCGGGTATAAAATAGGGCGGGCCTAATGGCCCGCCCTGATACGCATCTTGGAGGTTAATTTAGGCCTTGGCCAAGGACTGCTCGAGGTCGGCGATGATATCTTCGATGTCTTCGATGCCCACCGAGAGGCGAACGTAGTCATCAGTGACGCCCGCGCTCTGGCGCTCTTCGGCGGAGAGCTGCGAGTGTGTCGTGGAGGCCGGGTGGATCGCCAGCGAGCGCGCATCTCCGATATTCGCAACGTGGCTATGTAGCTCGAGAGCATTGATGAACTTGCTGCCACCTTCGAAGCCAGACTTCAGGCCGAAGCCGACCAAGGCGCCGTAGCCGTTGGTCAGGTATTTTTTAGCCAGATCGTGGTACTTGGAGGATTTGAGGCCCGGATAATTGACCCATTTTACCTTAGGGTGGGATTCGAGGTACTGGGCAACCTTCAGGGCATTGGCACAATGACGTTCCATGCGCAGGTGCAGGGTCTCGAGGCCCTGGAGGAGCAGGAAGGAGTTGAAGGGCGAGATGCAGCTGCCGACATCGCGCAGGAATTGCAGGCGCATCTTCATGATGAAGGCAATATTGGCGCCGCCAGCGGGAGCGAAGGCCTTGAAGGCCTCCCAGTGCGGCAGGCCGTGATAGGACATGTCGGGTTCAGTGAAGCCGGGGAATTTGCCGTTGCCCCAGTTGAAGTTGCCGCCGTCGACGACAATGCCGCCGATGGAGGTGCCGTGGCCACCGATGTGTTTGGTGGCGGAATGGACAACGATATTGGCGCCGTGTTCGAACGGACGATTCAGGTAGGGCGAGAGGGCGGTGTTATCGACGATCAGCGGCACGCCGACTTCCTGGGCAATTTTACCGACCTCGGCGAAGGGAAGGATGTTGAGGCGCGGATTGCCCAGGCCTTCACCGTAGAAGGCTTTGGTGTTCGACTTCACGGCTTTGCGGAAGTTCTCAGGATCATCACCGTCAACGAAAGAGACTTGGATGCCCAGCTTGGGAAGGGTGTAGTGAAAAAGATTGTAAGTGCCGCCGTACAGCTGGGCCACGGAGACAATGTGGTCGCCGGCACCCGCGATATTCAAGATCGACGCAGTGATGGCGGCTTGGCCGGAGGAGTGGGCGAGTGCGCCTGAGCCCCCTTCGAGTGCGGCGACGCGCTGCTCCAGTACATCCGTCGTCGGGTTCATGATACGCGTGTAGATGTTGCCGAGCTCCTTCAGGCCGAAGAGGTTTGCGGCATGTTCGGTGTCGCGGAACTGGTAGCTGGTGGTTTGGTAGATCGGTACGGCGCGCGATCCGGTGGTCGGGTCGGGCTTCTGGCCAGCGTGGAGGGACTTGGTTCCGAGTTTCATGGGGATGAGGGTAGGGTTTGTTTATCGGGTTTTGAGGCAGTTTAAACAAGCCGTTTTGGCTTTATGGGGTTGTCGAATGTTGGGGTTGAGGTGCAAAGTAGGCCATGCCCCGCCTATTAGTCCCACTCTTCATGGTGCTTTCCGCCGCCGCTGCCGAATGGCGTGAGGTCTGGCGCGATGACTTCAACGGTAAGGAGCTCGATTGGACTAAATGGGCGGTCGAAGAAAACGGCCATGGCGGCGGCAATAATGAATTACAATATTACCTAGATCGTCCGGCCAATCTGCGCGTCGAGAATGGCCATCTGATCATCGAGGCTCGCCGCGATAACTTGAATGTGGCCGGGGTGCAGAAAAACTTTTCCTCGGCCCGCATTCGGACCAAGCGCCGGGCGGACTGGCTTTACGGGCGCTTTGAGATGTCCGCGAAGCTTCCGGCCGGGAAGGGCCTCTGGCCAGCTTTCTGGATGCTGCCTTCCGACGAGAAGTATGGCGGCTGGGCTTCCAGTGGAGAAATCGACATCATGGAGTTCAAGGGTCAGGAGCCCCAACAGGTGCACGGTACCATCCATTACGGGAATGCCTGGCCTCATAATAAATTTAAGGGACAAACCTACCGGCTACCGAAGGGGGACTTCTCCCAAGATTTCCATCTGTTCGCCGTGGAGTGGGAGCAGGGTGCGATTCGCTGGTTCGTCGATGGCGTTCAATATCAGGAACTCAAAGAGTGGTCGACGGTGGGCGGGCCGTTCCCGGCGCCCTTCGACCAAAAGTTCTATATGGTGCTGAACTTGGCGGTCGGTGGCGGCTTCGGGGGTCCGGTCGATCCAGAGACGCCCTTCCCGGCGCAGTTTCAGGTGGATTACGTCCGCGTCCTGCAGCGCTAACCTCCCTTCAGTTCCGTCTCGCCCCGGGGGGGCTGAGTTTGCTAACTCACACGCCTATGGCCGTGTTCCTGCACGATACGATGTCCCGCGAGAAGCGCCCGCTGCTGATGAAGCCCGGGCACGAGACTTTCGGCATGTATTGCTGCGGTCCCACCGTATATGGGCCGGCCCATATCGGTAATTTTCGGACTTTTGCGGTCCAGGACGTCCTCCGCCGAACCCTTGAAATCGCTGGGCTACAGGTTAAGCACGTCCGTAATATCACCGACGTCGATGATAAGACCATCCGGGGGGCCCAAGCTGCCGGGCAGACTTTGGCCGAATTCACCCAGGGCTGGACAGACAAGTTCCATGCGGACTGCCTAGCGCTCGGTCTGCTCCCTCCCCACGTTGAGCCGAGTGCGGTCGTCCATATCCCTCAGCAGGTGGCGATGATCAAGTCTTTGGTCGATCGTGGGCACGCCTATGTGGCCAAGGATGGTTCGGTCTATTTTAAGGTCTGCAGCTGCCCGGATTACGGGAAGCTCAACCACATCGACTTCTCTAAGCTGCAAACTCAGGCCGAGAACTCTGCGGGCGAAGCGAACGATGCGGACGAGTACGAGCGCGAGTCAGCCTCGGACTTCGCCCTCTGGAAGTCCCGTAAGCCTGAGGATGGCGCCAACTTTTGGCCCTCTCCCTGGGGGGAAGGCCGCCCTGGTTGGCACATCGAATGCTCCGCGATGTCCCTCGCCCATCTCGGTGCGACCTTCGATCTGCATGGCGGCGGCATCGACCTCTGCTTTCCGCATCACGAGAACGAAATCGCCCAGTCAGAATGCGCCACGGGCGTGAAGGGCTTCGCTGCCCACTGGTTCCATAGCGCCCACTTGATGGTCGAGGGAGAGAAGATGTCCAAGAGCAAAGGCAACCTCTATACCTTGTCACAGTTAGTTGATAAAGGGTTTACTGCCAATGAGTTAAGGTACACCCTAATTAGCGGACATTACCGTAGTTCCCTGAACTTTACCTTCGCAGGTTTAGAAAGCGCCCGGTCGGCCATCGCTAAACTTGAGCGATGGACGGATCGGTTGCTGGCGGTTGCAGGTTTCTCCCGCGCGGACTTCGTCGCCCCGGCTGTCCAAGAGGTTCAGACCGCTTGGGGTCGTTTCGCGCCCGCGTGGGAAATTTTACAAGAAGATCTCAATGTCCCTGGTTGCCTCGGGCAAATCTTTACCGTGGTGGGAGAGAAGGATGAAGTTTCGCCCCACCAAGCCCGCGAGGATGTCTGCGGACTCGCCAAGATTCTGTACGCCCTCGGTGTCGTGCTGTTCGTCGCCAAGGATGGCGTGACTTTGCCGGTTGCTATCGTCGAGCTCGGTGCGCGTCGCTGGGCGGCGAAGCAGGCGAAGGACTTCGCGGCAGCCGACCATCTCCGTCAGGAATTGACCGCTGCCGGCTGGGCGATGCTCGACCGGAAGGATGGCTACGACCTCCGGCCGCTCTGAGTCGGGGTGAATAGATTTTTAGAATAGTCCATTGTAAGTAGTTTATGAACACGGTAGGTTTGGCGGGCTATGTCCAATACCACACCACCCCGTCCGGTTAGTCCCACCCTCTATCCATCGCTCGCCTTTCTCCTTTTTGGAGTCGTGTTGGCGCTGGGTTTCGTCACCGCCACCGATCGCTTCGGTCGCGTGATTACTCAATCCCGCCAAAATCGCCCTGAAATCAGTGTGAAAGGCGTGGCGACCCAGGATCTCCGTTCCGGTCAAGGGATGATCGGCGGTGACCTGAATTGGCGCGGCGAGAATTATGAAATCGGTCGCACGGCTATGGCCACGCAACGCGAAGCGTTGGCCAAGCTGTTGCATGCGGCCGGTTTCAATGACAAGGAGATCATCTTTGAAGTTACGAGTGTCCGTCGACTCGACCCGGCAATTTACGTCGAGCCTCCGGTGATCGCCGGCGAGAAGCAATTGCCGCGCACTCGCCAGATTATCGATCTCGAGGTGCACGCACGCGGGCAAGTTCCGGAATATGTCTTTAGTCAGCATCTCACGGTTGAGTCCGCCGATGTCGCACGTATCTTGGCTTTCTCGAGGCAGGAGATTTTTCCCGCCGATGGCGTTTCCTTTAATCGCGGTACGCCCGTTTTCCGTCTCCTCAATCTCGCCGAGGTGAAAAAGGATTTACTCGAGTCAGCGGCGAAGGATGCCCAGCGCCGCGCGCAGACGATGGTCGGCGGTTCCGGTAGTCGCCTGGGTTCGTTGCTCGAGGCCGCCCAAGGTGTGATTCAAATTAGCGCCAAGGACCGCATCCATGAAAGTGATGCCGGCAACGTCGATGTCTTCTCCATTGATAAGACCATCCGTGTCGTCGTGACGATGCGCTTTGAAATCGTGAAGGAGTAAGGCCAGCCGGCCCGGACCAAGGGCAGGGCGGGGGGGGCTCCTCCGTCCTTGCCCTCCGCCCCGGGAGTCCCTAGCGAAAGAGGAGCTTTTAACGACATGTCCTCCCGCCCGCAGATGACTCCCCTCGAGGAGATTCGCCATTCCGCCGCCCACATGCTGGGTGCTGCGGTTCTCCGCCTGTTTCCGCAGGCCCAGCTCGATATCGGTCCGCCCACCGATAACGGCTTCTATTATGACTTCGACCTGGCCCATGCTTTCACGGCTGAGGACTTGGTAAAAATCGAAGAGGAGATGCGTCGAATCTCGAAAGAGAACCAGAAATTTGAACGTTTCGAGTGCACCCGCGAAGAGGCGGAGAAGCTCCTCACCGAACGTGGTCAGACCAGCTATAAGGTCGGCCGTCTCGGCGATATTCCGGCCGGCGAGATCATCTCCTTTTACAAGAACGCGGAATTCGTCGATCTCTGTGCGGGCACCCACGTCCGCTACTCGTCACAGGTCAAGGCGTTCAAACTTCTCCACGTCGCCGGCGCCTATCATCGTGGCAATGAGAAGAACAAGCAGCTGCAGCGTATCTACGGAACCGCCTACGCTACCAAGGATGAACTCGAACAATCGCTGGCCCGCGCCGAAGAAGCCAAGAAGCGCGACCACCGTAAACTCGGCAAGGAACTGAAGCTGTTCCACATCGACGAAAAGGTCGGCCAAGGTCTCATCCTTTGGACGCCGAACGGTGCCGTCGTCCGCCAGGAACTACAGAACTTTATTTCCGAGCGCCTTTTCCAGACCGGCTATAAACAGGTCTTCACTCCCCATATCGGTAACCTCGACCTCTATCGCACGTCGGGTCACTTCCCTTATTACAAGGACGCGCAATTCCCGCCCATCGTCGAACGCGAAGCGCTCGAGATGCTCGCGAAGGAAGGCTGCGGTTGCGGTGAACTCACCAACCGCCTCGCCGACGGCACGGTACAGGGGTTTCTGCTGAAGCCGATGAACTGCCCGCACCACATCCGTATTTTTGCTTCGCAGCCGCATTCTTACCGCGACCTTCCGGTGCGCCTAGCCGAATTCGGCACGGTTTACCGCTGGGAACAATCGGGGGAACTTAACGGGATGACCCGCGTCCGCGGCTTCACTCAGGATGACGCCCATTTATTCTGCACCGAAGACCAAGTCCTGCCGGAAGTGCTCGGCTGTCTCGAATTGGTGAAGGTCGTCTTGAAGACCCTTGGCTTGAATGATTATCGCGTTCGGGTCGGCCTGCGTGATCCGGATTCAAAGAAATACACCGGCACGACCGAGAACTGGGATAAGGCCGAGGCCGCTTGCCGTGCCGCCGCCGCTACCCTGGATGTCGCTTTCTCCGAAGAGCCGGGTGAGGCCGCATTTTATGGACCCAAAATCGACTTTGTCGTTCGCGATGTGATCGGTCGAGAATGGCAGTTAGGTACGGTGCAGGTAGATTTTAACCTACCCGAGCGATTCGAACTTTCCTACGTCGGCCCTGATAATAAGCCGCACCGCCCCGTGATGATCCACCGCGCACCTTTCGGCTCGATGGAGCGGTTCGTCGGGATTCTGATCGAACATTTCGCGGGCGACTTCCCCACCTGGCTTTCGCCCGAGCAGGTCCGCCTGATTCCGCTCAATGACGATTTGAACGCCGATTGCGAAGCGATGGCTGAAGTCCTCAAGGCGGCTAAGATTCGCTGCTCGGTGGATACCTCCTCCGATAAACTCGGTGCGAAGATTCGTCGTGCCGAGATGACCAAGGTCCCACACATGCTCGTCGTTGGGACCAAGGAAAAGGAAGCTGGCTTGGTCAACGTTCGCTCGCGAGCCGACAAGTCTTTTGAGGGTAACCGCACCTTGGCGGAATTCGTCGCCTTGGTTTCGGCTGAAGTTGCCGAACGTCGCCTAAAGGCCCACGTGCCGACGGCGCCCGCCGCCGCCCCGTCCGCCCCACAGGCTTAAGGTTTGTCACCGATTTTTAACGGTCCTTCCGGCAACAACTGTTGCTCGGGGGGACCTTTTGAGCCTATACCCGTGGGATGAACCCGCCCCGTTCCCCTTCGCGACGTAACTTCCTCAAGCTCGCTGGACTCGGTAGTTTGGTCTTTGGTGCCGGCTCGGCTCGGGCGCTCGGCGAAGACCATCGTGAGGCCGCTGCCAATTCGGCTCATCGTCAGGCGAAGAACGTGATCTTCATGGTCTCCGATGGGATGTGCTTTTCGGTGCTCACCGCCGCGCAGACTTTCCTAACCCGCACGGAGAAGCGTTCCTCCAATTGGATGAAGATGTATGGCGAGCTGCCGATCGTGCGTTCGCTCTGCGAGACAGATTCCGCCAGTGGTATCGTCACCGACTCGGCCGCGGCCGCCAGTTGCTGGGGTATCGGTGAACGAATCAATAATGGGGCAGTGAATGTCACCCCTGACGGCCGTAAGCCCGTCACCCTGGTTCAGAAGATGAACGCAGCCCGCAAGCGTTGCGGCCTCGTGACCACGGCCACCGCCACACACGCCACCCCGGCGGGATTCGCGACGACCGTTGCCAAACGGTCCGACCAGAAGGTCATCGCCGCCCAGTATCTGGAGCGTGGTGTCGATGTCGTCCTCGGAGGCGGCACGATGTATTTCAGCGAGGATCTCGTAGCCGCTTATCGCAAGGCCGGCTACGGGGTCGTACTCAATCGCGGGCAATTGCTGGCGGACACGGGTAAGGCTCCCTTGCTCGGTCTTTTCAGCCGTAGTCACATGCCCTTCGAGATCGATCGCCTCCAGTCGGCTGAGCTGCAGGCGGCCACCCCGACACTTTCCGAAATGACTAAGGTCGCCTTGCAGCGACTCAGCGCAGCGCCGGGAGGCTTTTTCCTCATGGTGGAGGGAGGTCGGATTGACCATGCCGCCCATGGTAACGACGG
>CAIKRN010000216.1 GCA_903829855.1 uncultured Opitutia bacterium | reverse complement strand
GTGAAGATGATGAACGAAGTCCGCGGCGAAGTTTCCCGCCTCGTGGTCGAGACCGCCGCCAAGGTGCTCGAACAGAATCTCGACGACGCCCAGCGCGGCCGCCTCAACGAGGCCGCCGTCAAGCAGCTCGCCCGCTAATCCTTTCCGATGTCCGCCGCCACCGTCCGAGCCGAAGCCAAGCGCCTCCTCGCTCTCTCTTTAGAGGGCGGAGCGGTTTCTGCTGATCTTGTCGGCGCCGTGCTTGCCGCGCTGACGAAGTCCCGCCCGGCCCACCAGCTGCGCCCGCTCTTGCGCGCCTACCTCGCCAATATCCGTCGTGAGCTCGCTCGCGGCGAAGCCCGCATCGAACATGCCGGCCCGCTCGCTGCCACCGAAGCCGAAGCGATTGCGGCCCACTTCTCCAAGGTGCTCGGTCGCACCGTTCGCCCGGTCGCCCGCCGCAACGATGCGTTGCTCGGCGGTTTCCGCGTCCGCGTGGGTGACGATGTCACCGATCTCACGGCCTCGCTCCGCCTGGCCAACCTCGCCAAGTCTCTTTCCTGAACTCCTCCCCAACCTTAACCCGATTTACTAAACACAATGAGCAACGCGATCGACCTGATCCAGAAAGCCATCGCCGGCCTTGATACCCGCGCCGGCAAATCCAACGTCGGCACCATCGTTTCCCTTGCGGACGGTGTCGCCTCCATCGACGGCCTCTCCGGCGTCATGATGAACGAGATGATTGAACTCCCTGGAGGCCTGCAGGGCGTCGCCCTCAATCTCGCCGAAGACACCGTCGGCTGCGTCATCATGGGTGACATCTCCAAGCTAAAGGAAGGCATGGAAGCTAAGACCACGGGTCGCCTCCTCTCCATCCCGGTCGGCAAAGGCCTCCTCGGCCGCGTCGTCGATGCGCTCGGCAACCCGCTCGACGGTAAGGGACCCATCGTCTCCAGCGAACGCTACCCGGTCGAGAAGATTGCCCCGGGCATTATTCCTCGCAAGTCCGTCGACCAGCCGATGCAGACGGGCATCATGGCCATCGACGCCATGATCCCGATCGGCCGTGGCCAGCGCGAATTGATCATCGGTGACCGCGCCACGGGCAAGACCACCATCGCGATCGACACGATTATCAATCAGGCCAACGCCAACCGCGTCGGCCTCGCCTCGGGCGACGCCAACTTCCGCCCGGTGTTCTCCATCTACGTCGCCATCGGCACGAAGAACTCCTCCATCGCCCGCACCATTGGCACGCTTGAAAAGGCCGGCGCCATGGAATTCACCGTGGTTGTCGCTGCTTCCGCCGCCGATAACGCCGCCAACCAGGTCTTCGCTCCTTTCTCTGGCACCGCCATCGGCGAGTGGTTCATGGAAAACGGCCAGGACGCGCTCATCGTCTATGACGATCTCTCGAAGCACGCCGCCGCGTATCGCCAGATCTCGCTGATCCTGAAGCGCCCCTCTGGCCGCGAAGCCTACCCAGGCGACGTCTTCTACCTTCACTCCCGCCTCCTCGAGCGCTCCGCCCGTCTGGCCGGCAAGGGCTCGCTCACTGCTCTGCCGATCATCGAGACGCAGGCCGGCGACGTGTCCGCATACATCCCGACCAACGTGATCTCGATCACCGACGGTCAGGTGTTCCTCCAGACCGACCTCTTCAATCAGGGTATCCGCCCCGCCGTCTCCGTCGGTCTCTCCGTTTCGCGCGTCGGTTCCGCCGCGCAGATTAAGGCCTTTAAGCAGGTCGCCGGTAAGGTGAAGGGCGAGCTCGCCAATTACCGCGAACTCGCGGCCTTCGCGCAGTTCGGCTC
>CAIKRN010000215.1 GCA_903829855.1 uncultured Opitutia bacterium | reverse complement strand
TCCATGGCAATCTGCTGGGCCTTCGCCGCGTGCTCATGGGCTTCGCGAACGGCGGGATCCTGCTGGGCCTTTTGCATCGCCTCGTGGAGGCGCTGTTGTTCTTCAGGGGAGAGCTGGACCATCGGGCCCACGTTGCGGTTTCCGCGCTGGGCGTCGTTGTTGGGTTGGATATTAGGTTGGCGGGGGCCTTCGACTGGCGGGCGCGCTTGGTCGGGATTGGAATTTGGGCGGGTGCCGTCTTGGGCGGCTAAAACGCCGGAGGTGAGGGCAAGCAGGAGCAGGGGTAGGGGCTTCATGGGGTAATTAGTAAGCTTCTGGCGAGGGATGGGGAGTCTAATTATTAATATAGGAGAGCGGTGGTTAGGGCTTGGCAACCTGAGGGTAAAGGCGGTGTCTTAAGGGCATGCTACCCCGCATTACCCCCATCCTGTTGCTCTGTTCCGCCCTCGCCTCCGCTGGCGAACTTAAGCTCGTCTCCGTTTTCTCCGACCATGCTGTCCTGCAGGCCGGTGACGCCGCCGTCTTCGGCAAGGCTCACCCTGGTTCCAAGGTCGACGTCGCCCTAGGTTCGGCCCGTGCTTCGGCCGTGGCCGGAGCGGATGGCAAATGGAAGCTGGCACTCGCTGGCCTGAAGCCGAGCGACGAAGGCAAGGACCTCGTCGTCAGTTCCGGCGAAGAAGTCTTCACCGCCCACGACGTCATCGTCGGTGAAGTCTGGATCGGTTCCGGTCAGTCCAATATGGATATGACCGTTGGCGGATGTCTGCCGGCGGTCTCGGCCGAAGCCAAGTCTCGCTCGCGCGATAACGGCCTGCGCCTTTTCTATGTTCCGCATACGCCCAAAGCTGCGCCCATGGAGGATATGCCGGGCACCTGGAAGATTGTCGCGCCCGAGAATGTCGCGAGTTTTTCGGCCGCCGCTTATTTCTTCGGTCGCGAAGTACGTGCGAATATCAAGCAGCCCGTCGGCCTGATTCATTCTTCTATCGGCGGTACCCGGGCCGAGGCCTGGGGTCCGAAGGGGATGTACGATGAGGTCCCTGAGGCCAAAGGCTGGGAAGAGAAAGAAGCCGCTGGGGTGGCCGCTAAGGCCGCAGCGTTTGCCAAGGGAGACAAGCGCCAGAATCCCGTCTGGGCCAACGGTCCGCACATGAATTGGAACGGCATGATTGCCCCAATGGTCGGTTACTCCGTCCGTGGTGCGCTCTGGTACCAGGGCGAATCCAATGCCGGCCAGCCGGAAGCTTACAAGTGGGTGCTCGGAGCCATGATCAAGTCCTGGCACAAGGCCTGGGGTCAGCAGTTCCCTTTCATTATCGTCCAGCTGCCTCGTTTTATGATGCGCAAGCCTGAGTTGGCGGTCGAAGATGCTGGCTGGCCGAAGATTCGCGAATCCATGGAGTGGATCGCCGACAACGTTCCTGGTGCCATGATGTCGGTGAACATCGACCTTGGTGATCAGAAGAATATTCACCCGACGGATAAGCTGCCGGTCGGCGAGCGCCTCGCCGCTGTCGCGTTGCAGCGGGTTTATAAGACCCGGACTGATGGCGAAGCTCCGCGCGTCGTGAAAGCGGAGCGCCAAGGTGATGCCTGGGTGCTGACTTATGACCGTGCCGTGACGCTTAAGAACGATGGCAAAGGCTTCGGTCTCCTCGGTGCGGACGGCAAGACTTGGGCGTTCGCCGCGGCTAAAGCTGATGGCGTGAAGGTCACGATCTCGGCCGATGGCGTCAAGGAGCCCAAGGAAGTCCGTTATGCCTGGGCGAATTTCCCTGAAGTCAGCGTGTTCTCGGCTGGCCAGGACGGTTTGCCCGCCGGACCCTATCGTTCCAGCAAGTAAGCTGGTCATAAGAGTCTAAGATCTGACGCAATCCCGACCCTTTCGATTTTTAGGAAGGGTCGGGATTGACGCGTCTGGGGGAGGCAGAAGGATGCGGGAATGCGATTCGCCCCAATCCTGCTCGCCTGTCTTGCCTTGCTGGCCCCTGCCTTTGCGGCGGAAGAAGCGGCGCCGCCCGCTGGCCTGAAGATGCTGAGTGCTGGGCATAGCTTCCACGTGTGGATGCCGCCCCTCGTTGCCGAGATGGCCAAGGCGGCGGGCATCAAGGGGCACGAGCAGTTGGCGATTTCCTCGATTGGTGGCTCCAAGGCGATTCAGCACTGGGATCTTCCGGCCGACAAGAACAAGGCCAAGCCCATCCTCACCGCGGGTTCGGCGGATCTGTTCACCATGGCGATGACCATGTTGCCGGATCAGGGCATTGAGAATTTCGTGAAGCTCGGCCTCGAGCATAATCCCAAGATTCGTTTCACGCTGCAGCAGAACTGGGTGCCGTTTGAAGACCCCGAAGTCTGGCTCATGCGGGTGAAGCCGCAGGTCATCGAGCGCGACTCCAAGACCGTCGCGCAGTTGCGTGAGAAACATGACCCCTACTTCAAGATGGTGGATGATCTCGTCATTGGCCTGAACAAGCAGATTCCGGAAGCCAAGATCGCCATCGTGCCTTGTGGCGAAGCCGTCATCGCCCTGCGCGAGAAGGTGATCAAAGGTGAGGCGCCCGGGGTCTCCAAGCAAAGCCAGCTCTTTACGGACCCTTTGGGCCATCCCGCGGCGCATATCCGCGTGCTCGCGGCATACTGTCACTTCGCCGTCATCTATAAGCGCAGTCCCGTTGGTTTGGCGGTACCGGGTCAGTTAGCTAAGCTTCCCGAAGCGGAGAAGCTGAATCGACTCCTGCAGGAAATTGCCTGGAAGGTCGTGACCGAGCATCCGTTGAGCGGCGTCAGTAAGTAGCCTTGCGCGGCGGGCTCAGCTCAGCGTGCCAGTAGGCGCTTCTTAATGAAATCCCAGATGTCATCGTAACCATCGGTCGGGTGGTCGGGGTATTTCACGAAGCAGGTGGTCCCGGCGGCTTGGGCGAGTTTCTGGAAGCCGAGCGACCAGGCGGGCGAGTGTACTTTGTAGTCCGGCTCGGTAACTTTTTCAGGCTGGGTCAGGCCCCAGTTGTTTTCGAAATAGATGGGAGCGGATTCGGCGCGGAGGAGTTTGTCGGGGGACCAGCGATTGATGATGGGCAGAAGTTCCTCGCGTCGCTTCAGCGATTCCGTGAAGGCGTAGCCTAGGGCGGGTGCGCCCCATTGGACGCCGGGGACCCATTCCTGCATTTGTTTGGGGTCGATGGTAGGTTGGCTGCGATAGGCGGCGACGCAGGTGACCTTGGAGGATTGCCGTTCGACGGGGTCGGTGGCGGCGGGATTGGCGCGATCAGGGGAACAGCCCACATAGAGGGCAGGCAGGGCACCTTGGGAGCCGCCGCCGACGGCGATGTGTCCTGGGTCGAGGTTCCATTCCTTGGCATGGGCGCGGATGTATTGCACCGAGCGGCAGGCATCGTTCATCAGGTAAGCCACCGGCTCCTTTTGCTTGTCATCCATGCCATCCGTAAGGGTGCGGGTGCCCACGGCCACCAGGGCGATGCCCGCGTTCAGGAAGCGGTTAGGATCGGGGACGCTGCGGGCTGGCTTCCAGATGCCGCCATACCAGACCAAGACCGGGAAAGGGCCGGTACCTTTGGTGGGGACGTAGACATCGAGCCTTTGATTGGCGTGAGGGCCATAGGCGACGTCGACGATGCTCGGGGCGGGCTTGGCCGGCGGTTTGGCTGAAACGGCCTTTACAGCGGGCTCCGGGGCTCCGTTGAGGCTAAGAACAAGCAGGCTGGAGAGAATGAGGCGATGTATCATGAGGTCTAAGGCGGTGACCCATTATGAGCAAAATTGTGCCCGAGGATAGCCTGATATTGTCAGCCAACTTTCCGAAGGTTGGATGGAGCCCATGCCGCGCGCTGTTTGTATTACGAATATCGCCCATGAGGGGCCAGGGATGCTCGGAGAGCTTCTGCGCATGGCAGGTTATCAGGTAGAAGTCGTCGAAGCCTTTCGTGGAGAGCCTTTACCTGACACCCTGGGGGAGCGGGATGTCCTTGTCGTCATGGGTGGCCCGATGGGCGTGGCGGATATCGGTAAACCAGAGTTTCCTTGGCTAGCGCCGGTCGTCGAACTCTTGCGACAGCGTATTCTCCTCGACTGGCCGAACATCGGGATCTGCCTGGGTATGCAGTTGATTGCGCATGCCGCCGGCGCCCCGGTGGAGCCCATGCGAGATGCGGAAGGTCGGCGACAGCGCGAGGTCGGCTGGGGCGCGTTGCGCATGGTGGGCACCGATGCCATCACTGCAGGACTGCCAGCCGAAATGGAAGTCTTGCATTGGCATGGTGACGCCTGTGCGTTGCCGAAAGGGGCCACCTTGCTGGCCGCAACCTCGGTCTGCGCGGTGCAAATGTTTCGGATGGGTAAAACGGTCGGCATGCAATTCCATCCGGAAATCAATGGCGCAACCGCTTGTATCTGGGCGGCGGAGGACGCCGAGTTTATCCAGGCGGCCAATGGGCCGGAAGGCGTGTTCGCTTTGCAGATGGCCTCGCCGGCCGCCGGAGCGCGCACCGAGGCTTTACGCCGGCGGATGCTCACGCAGATTGTGCGGGTGGTCTCGGCGCCCTGACTGACGGCTTGCAGACCGGCGGGTGAACCTGAGGATGGGGAGACCCCATGAAATCGCGCAACGTCTGGTCTCTGCTTTTAACGATGTTGGCCCTCGCGGCGGCAGAGCCGCCTAAAGCTGAACCCACGAACGCCAAGGAAGCCGCGGCCAAGAAAGCCGCGCAAGATGCCGTGGTGGAAGAAAAATATCAGGCCTTGGTGGCGGCCCTGCCAGCGGACCAGCAGGCGTGGGAGAAGGTCTTACAGGCCAATCTCGGCAACGGCTTCTACTTACCGATTCATAAGCGCGAGAAGATTGCCGGCCATTCCACCGCTTGGGATTTCGTGTCGGACGACCCCAAGTTGCCTCGCGTGTTGCTCATTGGGGATTCCGTTTCGCGTGGTTATACGCAGGCCGTGCGCAAGTATCTAGCGGGGAAAGCTAACGTCCATCGCGCTCCTGCCAACTGCGGGCCGACGGCCAGCGGCCTGAAGAATCTTGAGGCGTGGATGGGGGAGGGGAAGTGGGACCTCATCCATTTTAATTTCGGTATCCATGATCGGGCCACGCCCGCAGCAGATTACGTCAAACGGCTCGAAGAGATCACCACTCGACTCAAGAAGACTGGCGCGAAAGTTGTGTGGGCGAGCACTACGCCAATCCCTGATAATGCGGTGCAGAAGCAGACCGCGGCGTCCGTGGTGGAGAAGAACGCCTTAGCCGCGGAAGTCATGCAGCGACAGGGGGTGCCGACCGATGACCTCTTTACCGCGATTACGCCCCACCTCGCCCAACTGCAGAATCCGAATGATGTGCATTTCAATGGTGAGGGGTATGATTTTCTGGGTCGAAAAGTGGCGGATAATATCGAAGAACGCCTGCGGAAGTGAACGCGGGGTTAGGGCTTGGCGGGTGGGCGGAGTCGCCGTAAGTCTTACCCATGGCCAGCGACCCCTTGCACGTAGCCCGTAATGGGGTTGAAATTGGCGCCTATGACTTGGCGGACGTCATGGCGAAGCTCGCCACGGGCGAGCTAATGAAGACCGATTACTACTGGTCCCCCGGGATGGCGAATTGGAGATTACTGTCTGAGTTGACGGCGTTGCCGCGGGTCTTGCCCTTTCCTCGGCCCGAGGTGCGCGACCCTAATTTCTTAGACGGCTTACTCGGTCGGGAGAATCGTACCGCTGGACTCGTCTTACTTTGGGATTTGTTGGCCACCTCCCCCATTGAGTGCCTGGTCTCCGAAGTCGAGATGACGAAGCTAGACGAGCAGGTCGGGTATGGCGTGCGGAAGCGTTGTCGTGAAGAGTTGGAAGGCTGGTATCGCTTGGCGGTCTCGGCATATCTTGCCGATCGATTATTTACCTCGGCCGAGAGTGCTAATCTCACGAACCTTGCGACCACATGCGGCCTTGCGGCCGAGCGCGCCATGGAACTGCACCGCGATGCTTTCTCCATCTATCTGCAGGCCGGCTTACAGACCTGCCTACAGCGCGAGGTGGGAGCGGAGGAGAAAGGGCGCCAGATTGCGCTGCTGACGAAGCAGGTTCCCTTGCCGCCCGAAGTCATCGCCGAAGTACGGAAAACCGTGTTCGGTGAATTGCTCACGCAGCAGATACAGGCCGCATTGACCCAGGACGACGGGGATGAACTTATCGAGCCAGCGAAAGTGAAGGCCATCAACGATCAAGCCATGGCGCTCGGCGTGCGGATGAGTGAGGAGCTCCCTGATTTGGCGGTCCGCATGCGGCAGGCCGAAGAACTCTGGAACTTATATCGCGCCCCATTGCAGCCTGTCGGGTGCGACCTCGATTTAGGGGCCGAGGGTTGCTACTGGACGACGCAGGTGGATTTCTATCAGAAGAAACGAGTCATGGTGCGCCGCAGTTATGGCGGCTTTTCGAGCAGTGTGAAGATTTTCGGAAGTCTCCGTTATCGCGTAGGCAGTTATGATGTGGAGCGCGAAACCGAGGACCAAGTCGTCAAAATCGACAGTGGTATTCTGGCGTTCACCGCCCAGCGAGTGATTTTTAAAGGCGAGATCAAGAATTTCAATTTCAAGTACGGCAAGATTCTGGACGTCACGGCCTATTCCAATGCACTCGTCGTCGCCCGGGACACGGGGGGAGATAACATCTTTCTCTTCCCCAGCGGGCAAAAGGAAGCGGCCGTCATCCTGCGTCGGTTGGTCCGGCAGGCAAAGGGCTAATCGCTTAGGTTTTCCCTATGACATGGGGTGATTTGACGAAGCAGTAGTTGCCTTGTATAACAAAGGAATGCGGCAGTTGCCACTCACCCTATTTTATAGCTCAGCCTATGTGGTCGAAGGCAAAACGGAGACCGTCACTAAAGCTCGGCTCGTCGCGGAGATGATCGAAAAGGGTGAAGCCGGCGAAGTCCGCTTAGTTGCCCCGCGTTTGGCGACCCGCCAGGAGCTCGAGTTGATCCATGCGCCGGAGTACGTGCGCAGCACCTTCGAGGATACGAACAGTTTTCTGGAAGTCGGGCCTTGGTCTCAGCCCTTGTTGGAGAGCATCTTGGCTTCGACTGGAGGGATGCGCGACGCCGTGCAAGAGGCGTTGAAGAACGGCCGATCCGGGAGTCTTTCCAGTGGGTTACATCATGCGCGACGCAACGCGGGTAATGGCTTCTGCCAATTCAATGGCCTAGCGCTCGCCGCCCTCGAGGCCTTAAAGAAGGTCAAGAAGGTGGGCATTCTTGACCTCGATGCCCATGCGGGCGGGGGCACCTTTGATATTCTCGGTGACGATAAGCGGGTGTGGCTCGCCGACGTGACCGTCAACGGCTTTGACTCCTGGGAGCCGACCGATCCCCGACGGCATTGCTACGTCGATATCGGTGGCCCGGAGGCCTACCACGATGAAGTGGAGCGGGCCTTGCGGCATCTCGAGCCCGTGGAGTTCCTGATTTATAACGCCGGCATGGACACCTATGAGAAGGCTGGCGGCATGAAGGGCATTACCAAGGAAATGATCCTGAAGCGTGAGCGACGGGTCGTGGAATGGGCCCGGGCGCGGAAGATTCCGCATATCTTCGCTCTCGCTGGTGGGTACAAGTGGGATGGGCTCACCTTGGAACAAGTGGCCGAGTTGCACCTCGAGACTGTGAAGGCCTTTGCCGCCTGAGGTTTAGGGGAGCGGCGGGATATTCAGCTCCTTGAGTGTGAACACACCGGTTTCCGTCGGAAGCACCAGGAAGAGCCGGCAGGCCCGGCTTTGCGCGAGGGCAATCATCACCGGCCATTGAGATTCCGGGACGGAAGCCACGACGAACATCGGTTCATTATCAGGGTCGTCGCTCGAGGGTACTTCGATGGCGACGCCCTTGTGGTCGACGTCGAAATTGTGGGCCAGCCATTTGCCAAGTTCTTTGGCGAGGCCGCGGAGGTCGGATTTGCCGGCTTCGACTTTGGATTGATCAACCAGCGCCCAGAGGGGTACGGCGAAATTATGGGTCAGTTCGGCCTTCATTGGCGCCAGCAGGTCAGGCCTGCTTGATGAGTTCGGCCGTTGTCGGAATATCTGACACAATCTGATCAGGGTCCGGGCCGACTCCGATGTAGCGGAGGTTGGGCAGGGAATTCAGTGCACCGCCGCGAGAGGCCAAGCGAACGATTTCGGCCATCGTGAAGGCCACGTAGCGACGGGCTTCGGTAGGGAGGGCGGCGTAGGAGCGAACCTTCGTGATGTCCGCCTTCCAGCCTGGCAGGGTGGCGTAAATTGGTTGCAGTTGACGACGCACGGCATCGTTACGCGGTACGCCCGAGAGAACCTGGCCCGCGGCATCACGATAGCCCGTGCAGACCTGGAGATCGCCGCCTTGCCATTCCCCGTGGGGCGAGAGGGCATCGAGCTTGTTGAGCACTAAATCATCGTAGCCACCGTAGCGGAGAGCATCAGCCTTCTCGACCAAGTCAGACCAGCCTACCATACGTTGCCGACCCGTGCTCGTGCCGAACTCTAGCTTGGCCAGGGCGCGCTGGAGTGGGTGCGAGTCCTCCATCTTCGTGAGGAAAACGTGTGTGCCGACTTTGGTGTCGTAGGCCTTGCAGCAGCCCACCGTGTGGATGGCTTGGACGGGGATGCCGGCGGACTGGAAAAACTCCGGCGTGTAGGTGTGCGAGGCCGTCACATTGGGGGCGAAGCCAGCGCGCTTATCGAGCCAATAGGCTTGGCCGAACTCACCGATGATGCGGCGGTCGGCAGCGAGATCGCCGAGGATGCGTTCGCGGACGTCGCCGATGGTCGAGGCCAGGGTTGTGCCCGCCTTCCAGTAGCAATCCACGACAGCGTTGAGATCGAAGCTGAAGGGAGTCTTGCCGGCGAAGCGGGTGAAATCGAATTCCGCGGGCGGGAAGACGCCAGAATCGATGGCGCCTTTGTTGGCGCGCAGTTCGGCTTCCGTTAGTTTGGCGAAAAGGCCAGACCACTTATCGGGAGATAGTTTGCAGACATCGCGGACGATGTCGGAGGCGCGCTGGAGGCGGGCCGAGAGGCGGGCAGCGTAGGCGGTCTTATCGCCGAGGAACTCTGAGTAATGAATCTGAAATTGACCGACTTCATCGGCGTAGGCGGGCGTGATACCGCGTCCGGTGGAGCCCCGAGCCTCGTGGCCGAGGACATTGATACGGTAATCTTCCCAGGCTAGATCCAGGATGCGGTGGGCGACGTCGCTGACCATGCAGCGTTCGTCGATGAGTAGGCGGGAGAGGACAGGGTAGCCGATCTTCTCCAGCGGGAGGGCTTCCCAGAGGGCCTTACGGGGGTCGGCGACGACGCCGGAACCCAGCGCGAGGCAGGCGACATCTCGTTCGGCGACGCCGCCCGGGAGTAGATTGAGTTTAAGGCCCGCGACCGTGTGGCCCGAGTTGGCGCCACCGTTGACCTTAAGGACTGTGCCGACGGCATCCCGGCGACCCGTGAGGGCTTGGAGTTCGCGGACAATCTCTGGGATGAGGCGACCTTTGCCTTCGTCTCCCATGCTGACGCCGACATCGGCGATGAGTTTGCTCTTAAAGGGGGTGAGTGCCATGGGCAGAAAGGAGGAGGCGGGCGGGTGAAGCCGGCCGCGGCAAGTTTAGTCGTGAGAAGGATTAGGCCGAAGCGCCTTTTTGGCGTTCGTAGAAGTCGTTGATCTTCTTGGCGACATCGCGGTAACCCGAGTCAGCCATGTAGATGATCTTGTATTCGTCGACGGCTTCCTTGACCTTATCGGACTTTTCAAAGGCCTCACCGAGGGCGTAGATAATATCCTTTTTCAGGTCATTCATCATCAACACTTCGCTCTTGGCGGAAGTGAGCTGCTCGATGGCCAAATCGAACTTATTGCCAATCGTGAAGGCGCGGCCAATAGCCAGTAGAGCCGGCTGACGGAACTTCGGATTTCGCTGGGCATACTGCAGCTGCTGGACGGCGTCTTCGAGGCGATTGGCGACGAGCAGGAGGGTGCCGAGTTCGAAGCGGAAGGCGTAGTCGTTCGGGTAGCGTTCGACGAGCGTGGTGGCCGTGCGGAGGCGGAAGTCGGCAAGTTCCGTCTCGTTTTTAGCGAGGGCATCTTTGCTGGCGCTGTCGGTGGGGTTGGAGGCGATGAGTTCCCGGAGTTGTTTGGAGACCTTTTCGTAGCGTCGAATGACCAGATCGCTTTCCTGGCGCTCGAGTGACGAGTCGGCCTTACCGAGGGTCGTCAGGCGACCGCGTTGGAGCCAGGCGATGGCGCTATCAAGGTCATCGGCAGCGACGAAGAGACGGACGATGTCGCGGTAGAGATCGAGGCTGTCGGGTTGGGCCTGAATTTTTTCAGCCACGGCGGCGGCCTGTTCGAGGGCCGAGGCCGAATCCGTGACCGTGCGGGTGGATTGTTCGAGGCGTTGGGCTTCGTCCTTGTCCTTGAGCTTAGATTGGAAGTCACCCTTGTCCTCCCAGTTACCTTTTTTCATCGTCTTGCTGACGGAGGCTTTGCGGACGCATTCTTGAAGGTCACCGTTGCCAGGGTAGAGCTTGAGGCCTTTGTCGGCGGCGTTCAGGGCGTTGTCATATTCCCCGGCGGTGATCCAAACATTCGACAAATCCACGAAGTGTTGGACCTCGGCAGGATTATTAATGCTCAGTTCTTCGTAGGCGAAGGCGGCGAGGTCGAAGAAGCCGAGTTTGATGCCGGCGAGGGCGATCGTCTTGTTGGCGTTTGCATCAATAGGTTTCTTGGCGAGGACTTCCTCGGCCGCGGCAATGGCGGCGACGGGGTCAGCTTCCACGGACTTGGCGATCTTACCAGAGGTCAGGGCGCCAGTGAGGCCATCGAGGAGGCCCTTCTTGGTGCCCAGCATCGCTTTCTGTGCTTTGCGCAGGGTGCGCCGGACTTCGATGCAACCCGGATTGCGGAGTAGAATACCAGTCAGGACCTCGACGGCATAGGGGGGGTTGCTGCGGAGCTGTTGTTCGGCGGCAGTGACTTGCTTCTGCAGTCGGGGATCAAGCTCGGTAAGGGCGACTTTTTTCATAAGTAAATGGGGTGTTTGACCTGCGAAAACTGACCGTCTGCCCGCGTATGGTCAATCCCTTGGACGTGAAAAACGCAGGTGGCGACGCAGGGCTGGCCGGAGGGGTGCGGCGATGATGCGACCCGCGCACTCAGGGCTCCCACAGCGGCAGGGCTGGAAGAGGCTTTCCGCGAGTGAAAACCCGTAGTCAAAAGTGATTTCCATCCCCTTGGCAATGGGATGGGAAGCGGTCAGCCAGGCGCCTTCGGTAGGGCCATGCCAGATGAGCTCTGCATTGGGTTGGCAGGAATGATTGGCGTGTCGGGCGGGATTATCGGCAGGCGAACCATCTAGCCATAAGCCCGGGCTGACCTCAAGGGCGTAGACGGGCGTAGAGCCATCTCGGGTGGTCGGGGGGACGTCGGTCAACGGACCCGAGTAGGCAGCAATACGTTCACCGGCCGCGAAGGGGTGGGTGGCAAAAAGACCGAGGCCCGAGATGGGCGACGGTTGCGAACACGTGCCGGCAGTGTTCATGCCTCCTGGCGGAGGTCGCGGGTCATCAGGGCGACCACGCCGGCGCGCGGATCCAGACCCTTGTACAGGATGGCGTGCAGGCAGAAGAGAATCGGGGCATCGATGCCGCGGCGAAGTGCGAGCTGCGTCAGCGCATCAGCGGCGCGATGGCCTTCGACGGCATCGCGGCGAAGCGCAAGGGCGGCGAGGGTGCCTTGAGGGTCTTGGGCGATTTGTTCGCCGAGGGCGCGATTACGGCTCCACGTGCCGTGCGCCGTGGCCATTAAGTCGCCGACGCCGCCAAGGCCAAGGAAGGTGTCATTCTTCGCACCGACAGCCTCACCGAGTCGCATCATTTCTTGAAGGGAACGGGTGAGGAGGGCGGCGCGCGCGTTGTCGCCGAGTTTCAAGCCGTCGCACAGGCCCGCTCCGAGGGCGTAGACATTTTTCAGTGTGCCGCCGATTTCAACGCCCGCAAGATCGGCGGAGGTGTAGGCGCGGAGACTCGGGCCGCTGAGGGCAGCTTGGATGTCGCGGAGATTGTCATCGATTTTTTCGGCGGCGAGAACGAGGGCCGTGGGCAGGCCGCAGGCGACTTCGTTGGCATTGCTGGGGCCGCTGAAGGTGGCGACGGGTATTTTGCCGAAAGCGGCGGCCATCAGTTCGGTTGGACGCTGCAGGGTTTTCAGGTCGAGACCCTTGCAAAGTGAAATGGCCATCCGCGCCGATGAGGCCGTGACGGCCGGCCCGATGTTCGCGAGTAGTTCTGACAATCCCTTGGAAGGGCAGGCAATAAAGACCAGATCAACATCCATCAGGGCGGGGCCGGTTTCGAGTCCGATTTGAATCGAATCATCGAGCCGGTGACCGGGGAGGTAATCTTGGTTCTCGCGCGAGGTCGCGAGGGCGAGCGCTTGTTCGGCGCGACGAGGAACGAGGGTGACGGGGTGGCCGAGGCGGGAAAGGTGGATGGCCATGGCGGTGCCCCAGGCTCCGGCTCCAAAGATGACGCAGTTCATTTGGTTTTTTTGGCGCGCACTTTAGTGGCCCACCGTTTGATGGCGGCGACGGCATCTCGGTGGAGATTAGCCTCGGGCCGGGCGAAGGGCGGCGGATAAGGGGTGAGGCCGAGGAGGTCGTGAATGACGAGGATTTGGCCATCGCAACCGCGACCGGAGCCGATGCCAATCGTTGGACATTTCACCGCGGCGGTGATTTGCGGCATAAAGGCTTCGTCAACGCATTCGACGACTAGGGCAAAGGCGCCGGCGGCCGCAATGGCTTGTGCATCGATGAGGACCTTCTGCTGGTCTTCGGGCGTCAGTCCGCGGCGACGGTAGCCGGCCGAGTTCACGCGCTGAGGGAGCATGCCCACGTGGCCCATCACGGGAATGCCGGCATCTACGAGGCGGGCAATCGCGAGGGCCAAGGAGGCGCCACCTTCGATTTTGACGGCTTTGACTCCGCCTTCTTGGAGGAAACGGCGGCAGTAGTTAAGGAGTTTTGGGAAGCTGTCGTGAGCCAGGCCGAAGGGGAGGTCGCCGACGATGAGGGCTTCCGGCTTAGCGCGGGCGACCGCTGCCGCGTGGTGGATCATCATGTCCAGCGTGACGCCCACCGTGTCGGGCATACCCAGCACCGTATTGCCTACGGAGTCTCCGACGAGGATGAGGTCGGCCCCGCCGTCTTCGGCAATCCGGGCCGTGATGGCGTCGTAAGCCGTGAGGCAGACGATGGGTCGGACCCCTTTGAGGGCGCGGAGGGACCGGGTGGTGGACTTCACGCTTATGGACTTATCCCCAGACCCTCCGCTTGTAAAGCGTGGGTAAAGGGTGTAAGTATCGGCATGCTTCGCCGCATTTTCGGTTCGATCCGTAAGCCTGACTATCGGGCGAGCACCTATGCGCATCCGGATCTCTCGTCTAAGACCTCCTTGCCGTGGCACACTAAGTTGCGGCTGATTTTATCGACCCGAAGCGGACTCGATCATGCCGATGATAAGCCCGGAGTCTGGGTGCGCCATCGTCGCTGGTTGCTCATCCTCTTCGCGCTCATCCTCGCTTGGGTTATTGCCGAAAGCGTGGTCGGCTGGGGTTTCTTCGAGGGTTAAGAGGACTAAGCGCTCAGGAAAGGCTGAAGCCGAGTAGATCGATGCCAAGTTCTTTGGCTCGGGCGATGACGGCTGGCTTATCAATGAGAATGACGCCGTCGATTTCAAGGGCGGCCTTCTTAACGCCGCCTTCGGCCATGCTTTCCAAAGTTTTTAAGCCGAAGCAGGGGACATCGAAGCGCCAATCTTGGGTGTGCTTGGAGGCTTTGGTGAGCAGCATTTCCTTGCCGCCCGTCTGGGCGCAGCGGCGCAGCATATGATCGGTGCCTTCGAAAGCTTCGACTGCGATGACCGTACCTTTGGCGGTGACGACCGCCTGGCCGACATCCAGACGTGCCATTTCGCGGGCCATGCGGACGCCGAAGCCAAGTTCCTCGTCGGAGACGCCTGAGGACCAACCAGTCATGCAGCCTTTGGTAGCCAGATGGTCATCAAGGAAAACACGGGCATCGAGCATGCGCGTGCCGACTTTTTCAATTTCTGCGGAGATGGCACCGAAAATGGTCTCAGCGTTGCGTGCTTTAAGGGAGGCCATCAGGGCAATCAACTTCAGGTCGGGCACCATGCCTGAAAACAGTTTCCGAGGGGTGACTTGCCCGGCCATGACGGCGCCTGACGCGCCGAGGGCTTGGAGTGATTCGAGGAGCACGCCGAGTTTACCAACGGGAACGGCCCGATGATCGGAGGGCGCAAAGCTGGCGATGAGTGCCGGGTCGGTCTCTTCTTCGAAGGACACCAACCTAACTTGGGCTCCGCGGGCGCGGGCGGCCTCGGCGAGAAGCGCGGGGTAGCGGCCTTTACCCGCGATGATGGCCACGGGGCGAGCTGGGTCGAAGCCCGGAGGGAGGAATCGCGACGGGGTCGCCATGGGGGTGATAGTTTCGTTCAAAGGCCTCGGGCTCAAGCCTGCTTTGGGTTGCTTGTGGCTGGGGCGTTGCGCGTAATGCTGGCATGCCTGCCGCGCTCGGCATTCTAGGTGGTACTTTTGACCCTCCGCACCTTGGTCACGTCGCCGCGGCGACGGCGGCATGGAAGCAGCTTGGCCTGGATGAACTCAGGGTGATTCCGGCTGGTCAGGCACCCTTGCGCAATGCAGCACCGCTGGCCCCGGCCGACGAGCGCATGGCTATGTGTAAACTCGCGTTCGCCAGCTGCCCGTGGGCCGTGGTGGACAATCGGGAGATACGGCGGGCAGGGGTGAGTTGGTCTATCGACACAGCCCGGGAGTTGGTGCGGGAGTTTCCTTTAGCTTGGCGGGTGTGGGTCCTAGGTGCCGATCAGCTGGCTCGGCTCGATCGATGGAAGGATATTACCGAACTTTGTGGTTTGGTGGATTTTGCGGTCTTGTCGCGTGACGGTATCTCTACCGTACCGCCCGCATCCCTGGCGGGGTGTATCCGTCTGACTGTTCTGGCTGCTCCGCCCGTGAATGTTTCGTCGACCGCACTTAGGCAGGTCCATTGCCGAGGGGATTTGGCCCGAAACGGCTTGCCCAGCAGCGTTGCACGTCACATCGATGAGCGACACCTTTACCCATCCTAAACATGTCCGCCCAAAAGAAGAAGCCCGTCGCCAAGTCCGCAGCCAAGCCGCGCGCAGGTGCTAAGCCGTCCAAAGGGGCGAAGAAAACGGGCAAGCCAGTGGCTCGTCCCGCTCGTCGGGTTGTCGTGAAATCGACGGCCATGAAGGCCAAGACCCGTTCGGCGACGCCGACGGCTCGTCCGATGGTGGTCATTCCTAAGCTCCCTTTGCACCTCATTGCGGCGATCAAGGCACTCGAAGATAAGAAAGCTGCCGATGTCCGCGTGCTGGAGCTTGGTCAGATTTCCTCGGTGGCTGACTTCCTCGTGATTGCCACCGGTACCTCTGAACCGCACCTCCGTGCGCTCCGGATCGAACTCGAACATGCGCTGGATGAGTGCGGTATCAGTTCGCGCTCCGAATCTCAGAAGGACAGCGGCTGGACCGTGGTCGATGCGTTCGACATTCTCTTCCATCTTTTCCGCGAAGATATCCGGAAGAGCTATGCGCTCGAATCGCTATGGAAGGATGGCCTGGATATCCCGGTTTCCGCCATCGTGAAGGCGTAAAGGGGATATTTTAAAATCACCCCGGTGGTGGTAGTGGGCAGGATCGAACTGCCGACCTAGGGCTTATGAGTCCCTCGCTCTAACCAACTGAGCTACACTACCGAAAACCGAGTTCGGTCAGTCCAGCCCAGCCCATCGGACTCGTCAAGCCGATTGAGGTCAGTTGTTGAGGTACCAGAGACAGCCGAGCCCCCAGAGAATCAGGCCAAAGCAGGCAAGGAGTGCCACCAGATTGAACTGCGCCAGGCGGATTTCGCCGAGACCTTCCTGGTCGAGGAGCCGGCCGACTTTACGCACGAAGTAAATCGGTAAGAGGCAACCGACGGTCGTTGTGAAGGTAAGAATCAACACGATGGCATTCGTGCCGGTGTGCGGTGCAAAGCTTTTAAAGACTAAGGCCGGGATCGCGAAAATCAGTGGGAAAATGAAGGTGGAACCGCACCAGAGGTAGCCTTCGCGGACGATTCGCTCGAGTGATTCGCCGGCGGCATTACGGAAAGTATCGGGGGAACTTTCATGTCCGCTCGCATAATCGTTAATGGGGGCGGAAGCGAGAGGGGCGTCTCCGCTGGTGAGGGTATCCGCTGTTAGGTTCGCACGATTTGGGCTCGTCGAGCGCAGGTAATCGCGGAGGGTCATCCAGCCGCCTTCGATTTCAATGCTGTGGACGAGGCTGATTTCCCCCGAGCGCAGCATTTCATTAATGCGCGGGAGTGGGAAAGGGCCGGTGACGGAACCCTTCCAGCGGAGATGAAATTGGGTGAGCTGCGACATGGTTTACAGATCTCGACCTTGGAGGAGGGTTTCCCATCCGCCGTCGGGAGAGAGCATGCCTTTAGGGATGACCGCTGATTCCGCTGCCTCGGCGACGGTACCGGGGTAGCGCAGCAGGGGGGAGAAGGGGGCGGCGTCTGCGACGCGCTGGGCGACGCCATCGTCTCCCACTCGGAATAACACCGCGGGCTTACCATCATTATCAATGCCGTAGAGGGCACTGCCTTTGAGCTGTTCGCGGAGCACTGCTTTACCATCGCGACCGACCATGCCCGCGAACACTAATTTACGGGCGCGGAGGGAGCCGAAGACCGTGCGCCAGAAGCGGGCCTCGTCGGCATAAGGGGTGCCCCCTTGGCGGATGAGGAAGCCGCGGAGTTCGATTTGCACATCCGTCCACTTATCTTTGAAAAGAAAGTCGAGTGCCTTGACCTCGTTTTGGGTGATGCGTCGCAACTGTTCAGCGTCGCGTTGAGCTGAGGGGGAGAAAATTGTCCCCCAGGTTTCCGGCCGGAGGGCGGCGAGGCGGTAGAGTTCCTGCAATTGATAGGCTCGGAGTTCGGGGAAAGGTGAGTCGCTCCGGCGTACCCGATCCATCGTCCGGATGAGTGGTTCAAGTAGCTTGCCTGTTTTGGGATCCTGGAAGCGTGCGAGCTGGCGGATCGAATCGAGTTCCTTGATGGCGGAAGGCTCGGCTGCTTCTTCGCCCGCCCGGACGCCATTTTCGAATTCACGCCGGATCCACGTGCCGTCAACGAGGAGACCTTCGCGGGTGAGTTCTTTGGCGCGCTGTGTGATCTCAAACCCGTCGGAGATTCTCACTTTTTTCTCTGAGAATTCGCCCGCGATGAAGGCGCTGCGGATAATCTCGATGCCTTTATCTTTGGAGTATCGGCGGATGGTGTAGCGCCGGAGACTTCCCGTGAGGGAATCGTCGGCTAACTGGCGAAGGGCTTTCTGTTCGACCTCGGAGAGGGTAGTTGGGGTGAAGATTCCTTGGGGGTCGGCAGTTAAGGCGGCATCCCACATGGCGCCGACACGGGCCGCCAGGGCGGAGCGGGGGAGGCCTTGTAATCCTTCGGCCTTCTCGGCGGCAAAAGCCGCCCGCTTGCTGATATCGGATTTCTCGCCGGCGGTTTTAGCGACAGCGTCCGTCAGGGCGGCCAAATAGCCTTTTAGGTCAGCGGCTTGGCTGAGGGCGCGGAGCGCGTTGACGGTCTTCTGTTCGCCCTCGAGGCGGGCGCTCGCGCGGTCGACTTCGGCGCCGGCTTCATCCAGTTCTTTTGAGCCCGTGTCGGCTAGGGTCTTGAGTACAAGCCGGAGTTGATCGACATGGGTGACCGCCGCGGCGATATCATTGATATTATCCCCCTCGCCCATCGCTTTGCGGAGACTGATGAGCAGGGTGGAGAGCTCGGTGTGGGCTTGATCCAGCTTGAGCTGACAGACGGCGATGAGGGCATCAGGTTCGGCAAATACTTCTTTGAGGCGCCCTTGCAGACCTGAGCCGACTTTATTCACCTCCTCGAGGTAGGCGCGGATTCGACGGTTGGTGTCAGCCAGATTGGCCAACGTCAGGACTTTGGCACGTTCGGCCAATTGGCGGGCTTCGGCGAGGAGGCGATTTTCGGCGGCAATCTGGCCGGCGAGTTTTTTGCGAAGCTCCAGAATCTTTTCTTTGCGGGTCGGATCGTCGGTAGAAGGGTTTCCTGTCCGCTCGAAGCCATCCAGTGCCGCCAGGGCGTTTTTGTGATCGTAGATTTCGACCAATCGCGTGACTTCAGAGAAACGATCGTGGGCATCCTGCTCCTGATTGGTCTTTAAGTTCCAGTACAAGGTGGCCCCCACGACAACGAGCAGGGCCACCACTCCCGTGGCAGTAAGAATGGTGTAGCGCCGACTGAGGCGACTGCGGGTGAGTTGACGAAGGGCGCGGGCTTCCCGAATCATGCCATCGGGGAGCCGTTCGCTATGTTCGGCTGCGTGTTCAAGCCAATTACTTAGACGGACAATCAAGATGGCTGGCGATTGATTGGAGGCTGACTCTTGACGGAGGAGTGACCACTCTTGGGTCAGGCTTTCGAGCGAAGCGCGGAGGCCAGCTTCGGCTTCGGCGGTGGCCGCGAGTTCGCCCGCCCAGAGTTCGAGTGCGGCAATCTGGGTTGAGGCGGTGGTATCAAGGTTTAGCTGGTGATCGCGTTCGAGGGAGCGAACGCGTCCGAGGGCAGCCGCGCAGGGCTCCCAGTGATGGCCTTCGCGGGCTAAGGTTGCCTCTTCAACAAGGCGGGCTACTTGTTCGGCGGCCTTGGTGCGTAACCAGATGATGCGGCGGCGCAGGGCTTCATCCCAGTTGCGTTCGCCGGCTAAGTCATGAGCACCAAAGCGCTCCATGCGATTCATCAGCTCGATGGCATCTTCGTCTCGTTGAGCGGCGAGTAAGGTTGTGACCTTGCCGAGGGATTCCCGGAGAAATTTGGCGGAAAGACGAGCGAGCTCGGAGCGGGCATTGGGGTCGTCCGGATTGATACGAACAATCGAGCGGAGGACGGAGAGGGCGCGGTCTTCATCGCGGGTGCGGATGGCGTCGCGATAGTCCCGATAGAGAGGGTGACTTTCGCCGATCTCTTTGCCGTAGAGGCTCTCGACAGCGAGGATGGACTGACCATCCAGGGGAAAGCCGGCCGGCAGGCCACGCTCACGGCAAAGGGTGTGCCAGCGCTCGGATTCGGCGAAACTTAGCAGGGCGCAGAGACCGAGAAGATCGGGTTCCGATTCGGCAATCTGGAAGGCAGCGTGCTCGTTGCCGGCGCGGACGAGGGCGGCGCATTGTTCGAGGCGTTCCCGGACCCGAACGCAGAGGGCGGCATATTCACCGGCGAGGGAGCGGGCTTCGAGGTCGGGAGTGCCCAGCTCGAGCTGTCCGCGAATGCGGGCAATGAGGCGATCGGCGAGCATCTTAGCGGAATTCGATGAGACGCGGTCCGGCGCCTCCCTGGGTGTCTACCGCCTGTACGGTCCACGGTGCGCCCGCTTGAAGCAAATCGCCGTCGCGGAACAGTTTGCGGCGGGCGGCGATGAGGTCGTAAGGCGGGGTGCCTGGGCCTTGTTTATTTTCCAGACGGATAATGTCGGTCTCGATGACGGAGCGGGTCGCCCGGATTGAGGGAAGATCCCGGTCGGGGAATTCATGTCCATCAGGGTACAGTCCCATCGAGCCATTGACCCATGCGAAGGCGTTGACCGCGCCTTCGGCCCAGGCGGCGGGTCGGATTACGCTGGAATCCGCATCGAGCCGGAGACCTGCGCGACCGAGATTGAGAGGTTTGAGGCTCTTGATGTCCCCGATGAGGGCGATGCAATGACGATCCCCATTGGCCAGGGCGATTTCAATGATCCGGTTGGCGCCAGCGCGGGAGCCCTCGCCGTCGGGAAAATTGAGAGTCACGCGGTTACTGCGCGTGCCGATGCCGATGGCGATGGCGGGACTGCGGCCAGGTTCGACTGAAGATTCAATCCAACTGCTTTCTTTACCGCCCCTGATTTCCCCGGTGAGGAATTTCGTACGGTCGTCGCGAAGATGGAATGAGGTTAGCGGTAGTAGGCGGATGCGGATGGCGGCGGACTCGCGCGTCGTGGCGCCGGACGATTCGATTAACTTGGTGACAAGATCGCAGGCGGCGCGTGAGAGGGGGAAGTCGGCACTGGAAGGGGCTTTGGGGCCGCCGTCCGAAGTCATCCATACGCCGGGAATGAGTAGGACGGGTCGGACATCCATCGTGAGGAGCAAGTTGGCTCGCTCCGTGAGTTCAGGGAGCCGCTTCCAGGCTAAATCCTGGGGCACCTTAAGTTCCTCGCCCACGCGGATGGCTTCGTTTGCCTCTTCGATGACGATGCGGCAGGACTTCGGGTCGTTCAGAATACCCGGGCGTTCGATCCGCAGGGTGAGTTGCTTGACGATGGTGGTGGAAAAGCCGCCCAGTAGCCGCGGGAGAATTTGTTCCCGGTAGTTGCGGGAGAATGTCGGCGAGGTCGTCGAGGTCTGCAGCCAGAGTTTGGCGGCCCCCATGAAGTCTTCACTGTCCATGAGGCTTTGGACTTCCGTGAGTGCACGATTGGAGCGAAGGATGTCTTCCGTTTTCGCGTTGGCCTCAGGGGTTGGCGCGGGCGCGGGTGTCACCGCGGCGGGAGTAGTCTTGATTTCTTCTTTCGGCTTAGAGGTACTGAAGTAAAAGACGGCAGCCATGCCAGCGGCGGCCAAGAGGCCAACCAGCAGATAGCTGGGCAGTGACCCTGATGATGGGTTTGCGGGTGGGGATTGAGTCCGCGAATTCTTGCTTGCTGAGGGGGTGAAGCCTTTCGTTGTTGTAACGCCGACCGCAGCTTGGCGGGCGAAATCGCCCGTAGGGGCGGGCAGGCTGGCGGCGTTTGCGAAGTCGATAGTCGGTCGTCCGGCGACAGGTCCGACGCACCAGAGGAACCCTTCGGCACCTGTGGTCGCGGTGTCCGTGGTGAAGGTCGCGGCCCAAGCGGCTTTGCCGAGTAGGGCGGAAGATTCGGCCAAGAGGCGGAGGAGTCGGACGGTTTCGGGAGGGTTGAGTAAACTGACAGGGGCTGGGCCCGATGGGTTGATTAGCCAGGCCGCTTTGGCTCCTGTGCCGGTGCATTCGCGCCAGGTGGTCGCCGGAATCAAGGGAACTTGGGTTTCGAGCGGTAACGGCTTCTCTTCGCCCTCAAGCCAGGTGGGGGTGTCACTCCATTCACTGCGCCAGCCTTTCCAGCGACTGGCGATGGCCGCCGGAGGCGGGAGGAGGGAGGCTTCCTCCAGGGTGAAAATCAGGTGATGAGCGAGGCGATTATCGCGCTGCGTGTAATCGAGTCCGCCGGCGACAAAGCGTGAGAGCACGCACCAGTTTTTCCCCGCGGCCTCGAGTTCGCGGAAGGTATAGGTTTCGCCTTGGGCGGCTTCGTGAGGCGTGCCGATTGATTCCAATAACTGAACGAGTCGGTCGGGTAGGCTGCGGTGGCGAGCGACCGTGCAATAACCGGAGCGACCCGCGGTCAGTCCTTGCGGGGCAGAGGTAAAAATCAGTTGAGAAGGCATTTTAAAGGGAGGCTTTCATCGGGCTGATCTGCTTGGATGGAAACATTTCCGGCGAGGCGAGGTGCATGAGCCAGTAGACGGGCTCTTCGACGCGTGAAGGCGCGAGGCGTTGGGGGTCAGGGGCAATGCGTCCCTTGTTGAGTCCGGATTGGATGACCACCGGCATGTGACCGAACGACGAGGCCGCAAAGTAGCGAATCTCTTGGGCCAGTGATTCGGCGGAGGCGACCAAGCCTGGGCAGAGCGAGACGAGTACTTCGCGCACGCGTCCAGAATTTCGTTCGATGGCGTCGAGGTCGAGGTGGCCGGCGCTCATCACGGGCTCGAGAGGTGAGCTCAGGAGTTTTTCCCAGGTGTCGGATTTACCGACGACGAAGGCCAGGGGTGTGCGGATGCGTTCGCCTTGGGCTAGGCCGAGGATGCGTTTGATGCGCGTTTCCATCTCAGCCAAGATACTGTCCTGTTGGTCGATGCGACCCTTCATGGTGAGTTGAGGGTCATCGACGCCGACGAGCTTAGCCTTGAAGCGAGCGTTGGCGGTGGGGTCGAAAAGAAAAATTAGCCCAGCTGAAGTGGCGACGTGCATCGCGCCGGGCGAGTCATGGATGTCGATACCAGGTTCAAAGTGTTCCCCCGCGTTGTCGTAAAGGATGATGGAGGTTTCCTGACGCTGTTTGCCGGGCCGGCTGATGGAGTAGATGAAGGGGCGGGGGAGGGAGACCAAGCGGCCGAGGCGAGGAAGTTTCTCGTAGGTGGCGCCTTCTAGGGCGGTCTTGCCGAGCAATGCTTCTTCGGGGGTGGCGGCGGAAAACAGGGTGTTCCGCATCTGATTGAGTAGCATGTTGCCGCTCGGGTCGCCGTCTTTGAAAGCCAAGTTGAAGTCGTCGGGCAGGCGGTCTTGCAGGATGCGTGTCAGTACGGCGAGGTAGTATGATTTACCTGCGCTCGGGGCACCGATGAGCGACATGATGCGGTGCGGCATATCGAGATAACCGGGGGGCAGTTGACGGCGGCAATGCGGGCAAGCTAAGTCAGTGCAGGCTAGTCCCATCGGGTCGACGGCGAGCCCTTGATCATTAAAGCGGGTGGGGTGGAAACGCAGGCGTGCATCCGAACCCAGGACGGGGTCGCCGCGGAGATTTTCATGGACCGCAACGCTGAGTGCATCACCCGCATCGAAGCGGGTCCAGCAGACGGGGCAGATGTGGGCACCGCGATTTTGCTCCGCGGCCAGGAGGGGTTTGGAGTTGGTCGGTGCGGGGGCTTCCTCGCGAGGTCCGAGCAATGGGGCAATCTGGGAAAGATTGAAGCCGACTTCTAATCCTTCTGGCGTGCAGGCCAAGGTGTCGGGCGCACGTCCGAGTTCTTGGGCGATGCCCAGGAGTCGGCGGGGAGGGTATGATCCAATCTGGTCGCCGCTTTGGGCGTCGAAAAGAATCCAGTGGTCTACGCGCACTCCTGCGAAGGAGTCGGTGCCTTCCGGAGTCAAGACGAGGAGCGCATCCGTGGTTTGGAGCGTGGTGGCTTCGGTGACTTTGAAACGACCGGAGGGGCTTCCACCATTTACAAGTATCTGGTTTTCCCCCATCGGCTCGATGGCTACGGCCTCGCCATCTGAGATAACGGACACCGAGGGTGAGGCGTTGCCCAGAGGGAGGGTGGCGGGTAGGCTTTCGAGGGTCCCTTGGGCTCCGCTAAGGCAGTTTACCCAGATCAAGGCAGGGGTTTTCTTTGAAAGGTTAAACATTGGCTCCTTAGGGGGGATTAAATAGGTTGATAAGCGAGGGGTGATTGTAAAGATATGTCCTCACGATTGTGGGTCCCCCGTCCGCAATTCCCCCACCCCTAAGAACTTCATAATGGAGACCGAAGCCGACCAGTCCGCCTTGGACCGAGCCCGTCAGGGGGATATCTCCGCATACAACGAGCTCGTGGTAAAGTATCAGGGCCGGATTTTCGCCAAGGTTTTCTCCTTGTTGCGTAATCGGCAGGACGCCGAGGAGATTACCCAGGACACCTTTATTCGGGCCCATCGGGTGCTCACATCCTTTCGCGGAACGGCAACTTTTTCGACCTGGATTCATCAAATTGGCACCAACCTTGCGCGCAACCGCTACTGGTACTGGCGTCGCCGTAAGCGGGATCAGTCCATGTCCCTAGACGCGGACCTCGGGGACGATCCTGGTGCCACCCTGCACGATATCCTTTCCGACGGCGCCCAGGGCCCTAATCATGAGGCCCAGCATAACGAATTCGTCAAAAAAGTTGCCGAATGCATGGAACAACTTCGGCCCGAACATGCTCGTATTCTGACCATGCGTAACGTCCGCAACATGTCCTATGAGGAGATTGCCGAAGATCTCGGCCTCTCCATTGGGACGGTGAAGAGCCGCATCAATCGGGCTCGCGAGGCGCTGCGTGAACTCATGGGGGAGGAGTTTCGCGGATGAGCACTTCCGAATTCGAATCCTTGCTCGCCCACTATCTTGAGGGCACCGCTTCCGATGCCCAGTTGGCTCGCTTGCGTGATGCCTTGGGTGCTTCGACCTTGTTGCGTAGCCGCTTCCAGTCTGCGGTGCGGCTGCATCGTGCGCAGGTGGTTTTTCTGAGTGGTCGGGAAGAGCGCTCGCTCGCTGGGGTCATGGCTTGGTTGCATGCTTTTTCTCAGCGCATGGGCCGTTCCTTTGCTCATATTTGCTTGCTGGCCTTGGTCTTCGTCGAACTCCGCGTGACGATCCCCGCTGAATACTCTGGATTACTTTCGTATATCGATTCGCCGGCCGCGGAAGAATCCGTCCTGGGTGCGGCGGATATGCCCCAGAGACTGCTCACGGATATCAGCCAAGATTTTGACCTTAATCAGAGCATTGAATTGCCTGACCTGGTGTTGCCGCCCGTGATGCCGGATGTGGTTTCCCCTCTCGACGAGCCGACGACGTTAGAGACTTAAGGGTAATCCTGCCTTGCTACTCCGGGCGGCTGCAGTCAATTCACGCAACGGATGAAGGCTGGAAATAACAGGCCCGAGGTTCGCCTCCAAGGCATCGCCGCCGCCCCAGGTGTCGCGCGTGGTCCAGCCTACCCCTTGATGCGGGGCATGGCGATTGTGGCCTGCGAGAAAGTATCCGACCCGGAGGCAGAAATCCGCCGGCTCGAGGCGGCCTTGGGTGCCACTCGTGAGGTCATTGCGAAGTTACGCGATGATGTCGCGCGGAAGCTTAACGAATCTGAGGCCTCCATTTTTGACGCCCACTTGTTGGTACTCGAGGACGTCGCCTTGATTGATGACGTCAGTAAAGAAATCCGCCGCAGCGGTTTCAATGTAGAGTTCTGTTTTCAGGAAGTGGCGCAGCGCTACATCGAGATTTTTGAAAAGATGGACGACGACTTCCTGCGCGAGCGGGCGTCGGATATCCGCGATGTCACGGGCCGCGTGCTCGATCAGTTGCTCGGCACGGAGCCGGAACGGGTGGGGCGGGCCGCTCAGTCTCATGTCGTCGCCGCCCGGGATTTAACGCCTTCTGATACCGCCGGCCTGCATGATGGCGGCGTCCTTGCTTTCGTCACCGAAGAAGGTGGCCGGACCAGTCACTCCGCCATCATGGCTCGATCGTTGGATGTCCCGGCGGTCGTCGGCGTCAAGGGGCTGATGGAAGCCGTGCAGGAAGGTGACATCGTGCTCGTCGACGGTGAATCCGGCCTAATCATTCTCAATCCTACGCCGGAGACGGTGGAGGGCTACCGTGATAAGGAGCAAGCCATCCGTAATCGTCGCGACCGGGTAATGCGCGAAGTGGCGCTGCCCGACCTCACGAGTGATGGGGCGGCGTTCGAGCTCCTCGCCAATATCGGCGACCCCGCCGAGATGGAAGACGCCCTGGGCTATTGTGCCCGCGGCGTTGGGCTTTACCGCACCGAGAATCTCTATCTCCGCTTGGATTCTTGGCCTTCCGAAGAGGTTCAATATGAGGAATATGCCGCGGTTATTAGGCAGGCTCGCGGCCGCCCGGTAACCTTCCGGACCCTTGATTTGGGAGGCGATAAGCGTCTGGGTGATCTCGCCGATGAAGCGAATCCTTTCATGGGGTATCGGGCCGTGCGTCTGTGTTTGGAGCGGCCTGATGTATTCCGTCCGCAGCTTCGCGCCATCATCCGTTCGGCGGCGCTAGGTCCGGTGCAGGTGATGTTCCCGATGATTTCGGGCGTCGAGGAGTTGCGTCGCGCCAAAGAGATTTTCCGCGATGTCGAGACCGAGTTGGCCCGCGAGGGCATCCGGCCCGCCGCCCCCATCCGCCTTGGTGCGATGATTGAAATTCCGTCGGCCGCCGCCGTGGCCGATGAATTGGCGATCGAGTCTGATTTCTTCAGCGTCGGTACGAACGATCTGGTCCAGTACCTGCTGGCGGTGGATCGCGGCAATCAAAGGGTGGCTGCCCTTTATGATCCGTGTCACCCGGCGGTGATTCGCACCTTGATGCAGATCTTTCGGTCGGCCCAGCGCCGGGGTATCGCCGTCTCCGTCTGCGGCGAATTAGGCGGTGATCCCTTATGGGCTCCACTGTTGGTCGGGCTGGGGGTGCAAGAATTGAGCATGGCGCCGGCGGCTTTGGCGGAAGTGCGTTTCGTGCTCCGTCACTCGGCGTCGGTGGAGTTAAGCGCCCTTGCTGCAGCCGTCGTCTCGTCGGCCGACGCCACCAAGACGCGTCAATTGCTGCAGGAATTCGCCGCTGCTAAACTTAAACTTCGCTGATGCCCCAAGCCTCTCCTTCGGCCAACCCTCACGTGGCGGCGATGTCCGCTTATGTCCCGGGCGAACAGCCGCAGGGTGGGGGTTGGGTCAAACTCAACACCAACGAGAATCCTTACCCGCCGAGCTTACGCTCGCTGGAGGCGATCCGCTTGGCCTTGGTGAATGAAGGGGCCGCGCTGCGCCTCTATCCTTCGCCCGATTCCTCGCCTCTTCGCGAGGCGGCGGCGCGCTTTCACGACTTCGAGGCGGCACGCGTGGTCGCGGGAAATGGTTCGGACGATATTTTAAATCTGCTCATTCGTGCCTATGCTGGTCCGGGTCGCCCCGTTGGCATGCTGGATCCGAGCTACTCGCTTTATCCTGTCTTGGCGGCGGCCCAAGGGGCGGAAGTCATCCGTGTCCCGATCGCCGATGACTTCACGATCGACCCGGCGGCCATTGCGCGTTGCGGGGCTTCCGTCTTTTTCCTGACGAATCCCAACGCCCCACTGGGTGTCTCCTTTACTCCTGCCGTCGTGCGGAAGGTGGCGGAAGTTTTCCCCGGACTACTCGTCGTGGATGAGGCCTATGCCTCCTTTGCCGATGCGGATTGCGTCGCGCTCGCTCGTGAACTTCCGAATGTCGTGGTCACGCGAACGATGTCCAAGGCGCATGCCTTGGCGGGACTGCGGGCAGGCTATGCCCTTTGTCCGGCCGCTGTCGCGGCCGTGCTGCATCGGGTGCGGGACAGCTATAATCTTGATCGGCTCGCCCAGGTCGCCGCCGCTGCGGCGTTAGATGACCGTGAGTGGCTGAATATCACCGTCAGCCAGATTCGGTCCACCCGCGATCGGCTGATCGCTGGCTTGCGTCAGTTAGGGTGGATGGTGAATCCAGCCGCTGGCAATTTCGTCCTCGCTGCCCCAGTGTCAACGAGTCGGGCGGCGTCAGCGGAGACTTCCG
>CAIKRN010000214.1 GCA_903829855.1 uncultured Opitutia bacterium | reverse complement strand
TATCCTGGCGGAGGGGAAGGGATTCGAACCCCCGGAACCTTGCGGTTCATCTGATTTCGAATCAGACGCAATCGACCACTCTGCCACCCCTCCTTACCAGGACTGTTGAGGAAGTCCCTGGAACGCCTGCGGGCAAGAATTAAACGCCAGTGGGCTGCAGGGCAGCGGGGTAATGGGGGTTATCCGAAGGCATCTGATGAATCAGGCCGCCGCAGGCCGACCGCAGGGCGGGTCGTGGCTTTATCGCGCCCTCATGAGGGGGAGTGGATGATGCATCGCGCCCTAACCTTGATTCGCCCTGCTAGGGCAGCACGCGGTGCTGCCCCTACCCGCGGGGACCTGTCTCGTGGTAGGGCGGGTTGTCCTCAACCCGCCGTTGTCCCAGGCGAGAAGAGAATCTCACGAGAGATGCGCAGCGCTGTCCGCGAACGGACGGCTGAGGACAGCCGTCCCTACCCAGGCTAGCGATGAGGACCGCACGTGGGGCTATCTCTGCCCGCGGATCCGCGCGGTAGCTGATATCTATAAAATACTTATATTAAATAAGTAGTTTGCGGCGGCTCAGGGTAAGGCGTTCAATCCGTGAACGATCATGCCTGTACCCCCGCCACTCTCTCCCGATTCGCCCTCTTTTATCGCAGGAGAAACACAGATGTATGGAGGTGACGCGCGTCCCCAATCTGTGCGTACTGCGGTGGGGTGTGCTTTGGCCGCCGTGGCAATCGGGTTACTGGGGAAACTTTACTTCTACGTCATATATTCCTCACACATCACTCGACCGATGAGTCAGGAGCAGCAGTGGTGGAATATATACTCATGGGCAGTGCTCATGATTACTTTCGCGGCTGGGCTAGGCGCTTGGTCGCGCAATCGTTTAGCGTTCTTAGCATTAACGCTGGTTCTATTAGTCAGCTTGGGCGTGCAAGCTTGGATGACTTTGAAAACATTAACAGTATACCCCCAGGCCTTTGTTGAACGGGGTAATCTCATTAATTTTGCATTATTTAACCTCCTACCGGGCGCCTTAAAGATTGTGGCGCTGGCATTCATAACCCTGACGTCTTTCCGGTCATGAATTTACCGTTTTGGACGTTAAGGTTAATGGGGACCTAGGGCAGCACGTGGTGCTGCCCCTACCCGCGGGGACCTGTCTCGTGGTAGGGCGGGTTGTCCTCGACCCGCCGTTGTCCCAGGCGAGAAGAGAATCTCGGGAGAGATGCGCAGCGCTGTCCGTGAACGGACGGCTAAGGACAGCCGTCCCTACCAGCGCAGCGGAGCCGCGAGGGGACACGCTGGCACGGTGGCATGGGAGTGAAGCAAAAGGCAGCGGGCACAAAAAGGGCGGCCGAAGCCGCCCCGATTTTTAGTTTCGCAGCAGTTCACCCTACCAGCAGAACGCCACGATGTGAGCGCGAAGCGCTCACTTCGCGAAGATCTTGTCGGCCTTGTTGCCGCCGGAGATCAGGAACGCCATGAGGTTCGCGACTTCCTTCTCGTTGAGCGAGTTAATCAGGCCGATGGGCATGGGGCTGATAGGGTCGCGGTCGATGGCGATGATGTCCGAGCGGTTGATCGAGAGTTGAACCGAGAAATCAAACGGGTTCACAGCGAGCTGCAGCTTATCGCCTTCTTCATTGAGGATGCGGCCAGTGATCTTGCCGCCATCCACGCGCGTGATGACGGAGTTGGAATACTGGTCGGAGACGACGGCGCTGGGGACGATGATGCTGGTGAGCAGGTCGGCAGGGCTCTGCTTGGAGCCGACGCTGGTGAGGTCGGGGCCTTGCGCACCGCCGAGATCGCCGACACGGTGGCACATGAAGCAGAGGGCAGCGGAGAACAGTTTCTTGCCGTTCTCGAAGTCGAGGGACTTCTCAGCCTGAGCTTTTTCCCATGCCTTCAAGGCGTCGGCATGCGTCCAGAGTCGGCCAGGTCCATCGGCCACCGGCAGCGGCGCGGCGGGTTTGCGCGAGGTAGCCGGGGCGATTTCCTCCAGCGCGGCACGCTCGCTTGCCGGAGCGGCGGCAAGGGCTTCCTTGCGGATGTTGCGCACGAAGCCTTTTAGGGAGTGACCACCTTCGGCCTGTCCGAGGATATCGAGGAAGCCGAAGAACTGTTTGCGCAGCTCAGGCGTCCAGCCGTGTTCGGCCCGGGCGAGGTAGATCGCCAGACCGATGCGGGTCGAGGCAGGCGTGACGGCCATGGAAGCACGCACGGCACCGGCGTAGCCAGGATTACGAGCGATGATTTCCGGATCGGCTTCCAGGGATGGCCCGTTGGTCGCGATCTTCATGACGTTCAAGATGCGTGCGGGTGCGGTCGGTTCGCCGAGGAAGATCGACACGAGGGCGAGCTGACGGTCGAGGCCGTTGTCGCCCGAGGGCAGGCGAGAGGCGAATTCCTTGCCGAGGCGCGTGGCGGTGGCGACATCAGGCTGGCCGTGGCGCGAGAAGGCTACTTGGAAGACGCGCAGGCGATCCTGCTGCAGGCGGAGCGTCTTGTTTCCAGCGGTCGATTCCGTGGCGGCAATAATCGCGGGAAGGTCGTCCTTAGTTCCACAGCGTGCGAGGGCGATGGCGGCGTTAAGCGCGAGGTCGGGATTGGCGTCAGGTTTGACGCGGTTACGCCAGGTATCCACGGGCTGGGTTTCCACCACGATGCGGGCGGCGAAGCGCACCCAGCGATCGGCATGGCCCATGAGCGGCCAGGCTTTTTCTAGCGCCGCGGCGGAAGGAGGTGCCGAGCGGATGGCTTCGAGTTCGCGGCGGAGTTTCTGTTCTGGGGTGGCGTCGAACCAAGCGGCTGGGGCTGTGGATTCCTTGCCTTCATAGCGAATGCGGTAAAGCGCAGCCTGGCCGCCGCGACCACCGATGGTCACGTACATGTGGCCGTCTTGCGGGCGGATGACGACGTCCGTCACG
>CAIKRN010000213.1 GCA_903829855.1 uncultured Opitutia bacterium | reverse complement strand
CATCTGGGCGAAACCGCCCTGGCGGCCTCGGCTCTGGCTTCGAATCTTAATTATATCCCTTATGTCTTTGGCATCGGGGTTGTCGGTGCCATCGCCGTCTATCAGTCGCAAGACAACGGCGCCGGCGTCGAGGAATCATCGCCCGCGATTCTCCGCCATGGCATGACGTTGGCCGTCGTCATCAGTATCGTGGCGGCGATTCTTTCGCATTGGGCCGCGCGCTTCATCCCGCTACTTGGCTCTCCGGAGCCCGTCTCGGCCTTGGCGCAGAACTTCTTCATCCTGATGTCGTGGGCGATGGTGCCGGGTCTCGCTTTTCATGCGCTCCGCGGACATCGCGATTCACAGCATCAGCCCTGGATCTCGCTCGCGTGGCTGAGCGCGGGGATTCTCGCCAATATCTTCTTCAACTGGTTGTGGATGTTCGGCCATTGGGGTTTTCCGGCGCTGGGGCTCGCCGGTGCTGGTTGGGCCACACTCGTCGCCCGCTTCGTCATGCTCATCGGGCTTTGGTTCACGCCAGGCCGCGGTGAGGTCCGCTGGGCCGATGGCCTGCAGTTCGCCGTCTTCCGCCGGCTCATGAAGACCGGCCTGCCCGCGGGTCTGCATAGCTTGAGTGAAGTCGGGATTTTCGCGATCGTCCCCGTCATGGCGGGTTGGATTAACGCCACTGCGCAGGCCGCCCATCAGGTCGCCATCAGCACTGCGTCAGCCGCCTTCATGTTGCCTCTCGGGCTCGGCATCGCCGCCGGTATTCGCGTCGGCGAAGCGTATGGCGCCAAGGATCCGCGCAAGGTGCAGGCGATTGGCTTAGGTGCCCTCATCCTTGGCGGGCTGATCATGACCGTTTACGGGCTCGCGATGGTGCTGCTCCGGCCTTTGCTGATGGCGACCTATGGCGTGGCTGAGACCGGCACGGCCATGCTCGCCTCGACCCTCCTGATCTTCGCTGCCGTCTGGGCGCCGTTTGATGGCGTGCAGGTGGTCGCCGCTTATCTCCTACGCTCGGTGAACTGTGCCGCCTGGGCCTCGTGGAGTGTCTTCATTGTGTACTGGCTGTTCTGCCTGCCCTTGGCGCTCGCTCTGGCTTTTCGGCCGGGGTTCCTGCTCTTCGGGATTCCCGTTGGTTACTTCGACCTTGGGGCCGTGGGCATCTGGATCTCGCTGGCGACCGGGCTGATCGTCGTATCGCTGGCCATGGCGTGGAAGTTCCGCCAAGCAGCGCAGGCCGGCGTGGACGCCTGAGGTCGTCACCTCGTTGGCACGGGCGGGTCGGGGAATCTTAACATCGCGGGGCTTTGCTTAGCTCGGCGGGGGCCTACCCTGAAGGTGCACCCCAATGCACCTCACTCAGAACATCACCCTTCGCCGGGAGATGGATGAAGATCCGGAATATGGTTTCTGCGAGGAAACCGAAGCCGACGTCATGCTCATGTCGCTTGAGAAACTCCAGCTGCTCGCAGTCGAACTGCGTGGCTGCGCAGCGAATCCTCAGGCGATCGAGCATGTCTGCGACTACGTCGTACGCGACCCCGTGTATGCCGATTCCACCCGATCGCTCTTCCGTTCGACCCTGGAGATCATCCGCAGGCAGGTCGGCTAGTCGCCGCCTGAGCGCTGAAGCAAAACCTGGGCCGCTCCCAGGGGGTGGGGAGCGTCGTCGTTCATCTCGTGAAACAAAGAAGCCGACCAGATGGTCGGCTTCTTGGAGGTTCAACTTGGCAGCTTACTTGATCGAGCAAGCGGTCGAGGTCGTGGGGACGATCTCAACCTTGCGGTGCTCAGCATCCCACTTCACGAGGCCATCAGCCTTAGCGAAGAGGGTGTGGTCGCGGCCCATCCCGACATTACGGCCGGCATTCATGCGGGTACCGCGCTGGCGGATGATGATGGAACCTGCGGTAGCGAATTCGCCGCCGTAGAGTTTCACGCCGAGGCGCTTGGAAGTGGAGTCGCGGCCGTTGGAGGAAGTCCCGCCGCCTTTCTTTGTTGCCATGGTGGTTGAACGTTAAGGGTTAAGCAGAAATCGTCTCGACCTTGATGACCGACAGCTCTTGGCGGTGGCCACGGCGGCGGTAGTAGCCTTTACGGCGGCGGTGCTTGAAGATGTCGATCTTGTCGCCACGCTTGTTCTCAAGGATCTTGGCGGTGACGGTCGCACCGGGGACAGTAGGGGTGCCGATTTTGGCGGCAGCGCCTTCGCCCACGAGGAGGACCTTGTCAAAGGTGAGGATGTCCCCCTCGTTCTTACCAGGGTACTGGTTAACGATGAGGATGTCGCCTTGCTTGACGGTGAACTGGCGACCGGAGGTGATAAATGTGGCCTTCATGGCTGTCGGAAGGTCGGAGCAAACGGAGGGACAGGGGGTTGGCAAGGGGAATTGTCGTTAGATTAGGGGTGGGGGTAGGGGCTCGGGCATAGGGAGAGGGCAATGGCCGGGGTCCAATGGAGGGTTTTGGCAATAAAATCGGGTAAAAGGGGCAGGGTTGACTCATTCCTCCTTCCCTGTCGGGGGCGACTGCTTAAAGGTTGGGCTGTGAACCCTTTCCACCAAGCCGGCCAGTTCGGAGAGCCCACGGATGCGGATGAGGCCCTCTCGAAGGAGCTCACGCGCAACCTGTCCAAGGTGCCTAGTGTGCACGCCACGGCCTTCGTTCATGCCAAGGCGGTCGTCATCGGGAACGTCACCATCGGCCCTAAGGCCAGCGTCTGGCCCTGTGCGGTGCTCCGAGGGGATATCGCCCCAATCATCGTCGGCGAGGGTACGAATATTCAGGATGGCGCCGTGGTCCATGTAGCCGACGGACTCCCAGCTAAAATCGGCGCACGCGTCACGGTCGGTCACTTAGCGATGATTCACGCCTGCACCATCGGCGACGAATGCCTGATTGGGATGCACGCCACGATCCTCGATGGGGCACTGATTGGAAATCGCTGTATCATCGGAGCCAATTCACTGGTGACCAAGGGCACGCAGGTGCCCAACGGTTCTCTTGTCATGGGGTCGCCGGCCAAGGTCGTACGCCCGCTGAGTATCGCGGAGATGGCGGCCCTGCCAGGTTGGGCGGAGAAGTATGTGAAGGTCGCCGCGCATCACCGCCGCTTCGAGTGAGTTCGCAGGCTGACAATCCAGTCGTGTTGGCCGCATCTGAATGGCGTGCGCGTCGGGCGGACCATGAGGCGCGTGCCGATCGCCTGGTCGATGCTCGCCGCGGTCGGGCGCTGCGCGGCGAGCCAGATCCAGTGGAAGATTTCCTTTTTACCTATTACCCCTTTCGTCTCTCCGCTTTGCGGCGTTGGACGCCTGGGTCGGGCGTCGCACTGGCGGAAGCCACGGAGCTGGTCGATGGACGCCGCTTCTGCGCGGGTGCGGACGGACTCGTTCGGGTGGCCGTGCCGGATGGAGCTCAGGCGAGTCGTCTGGATTTTAGTTTACGCCTTTGCCGTGCGGTCGCCGCTCGCCCGGCGTTCTTCGGCTGTTTTGGTCTGCATGAATGGGCGATGGTCTTTGGTGAGGCGGAGCAACGTCGGCATGGAGCTTGGCCCCTGCGTCTCGGTGCGGAGGGCACGGATGCTGTGGTCCGCGCTTTGCCTATACGCTGTACGCATTACGACGCCTTCCGCTTTTTCACGCCAGGTGCCCGCCCGCTGAACAAGCTCGCCCCGACGCTTGATGCTCGCCTCGAGAACGAGCAGCCCGGTTGCATTCATGTGACGATGGATCTCTTCAAATGGTGCATGAAGTCGCAGCCGTGGGTGTCTTCTGAACTCGCCGCGGACGCCTTCGAGCTCGCGCACGTCGCCCGGACGGTGGACATGCGGGCAAGCCCTTATGATTTCTCGGCGATTGGCCTGCGGCCCATTCCGGTTGAGACCCTGGAGGGGCGCGGTGAGTACGAGGCTGAGCAGCGGAGGCTGGTTGGGCTAGCTGAACCCTTGCGGCATCGCTTGATCGCCGAGCTATTACGTTCGCTGAACTAATCAGCGGGCACAAAAAAGGCGGACCAGTGGGTCCGCCTTTTTAATATATGCACCAGCTCAGGGCAGGCGTTCGACGACGATGTCTTTGTAGTCGACCTTGCAGCCGGGGTCGTGGGCCTGGAGGGCGAACGTGCCAGAGCCGACTTTGCGACCAGGCATGCCCTTCGGCGGGACCCAATCTTCAGGCTGGGTGAAATCAACGGTTTGCTTACCGTCGATCCAGATTTGGATGTGCTTACCTTCGACGCGGACGTGGTATTCAAACCAGACGTTATCGGGAGCGGCGGGAGTGTCCATCACGTCACGCACAGCGTAGAGACCGCCGGTGCGCTTCCGATCTCCATGCGACGCGTTCACCTGGCATTCGAAGCCTGCCGCGGGCCAGCCAGCATCCTGGTAGGCGGTGTGGAAGTAGATACCCGAGTTAGCCTTCGGGTAAGTCTTCACCTTGGCTTTGAAGTCGAAGTTCTTGAACTCCGCTTTGCCGTCGGCGCCGACGTAGTAGATGTGGCCTTGGCCGCCACGAATCTGCAGGATACCGTCTTCGACCTTGTAGGTGCCTTCGGGCGAGTTTTTGGAAGGCTTCCAGCCGGCGAGGGACTTGCCGTCAAAAAGCTGGATGGTTTCACCGGCTAGCGTGGCGGCGGCGCTCAGGGCGAGCACACCTGCGGCGAGCAGGACGGAGCGGAGGGACGAGGGGGTTCTCATGGAGTCGCCATCCAAGCGATGACCCAGCCCATGGCAAAGGTTAAGTGAAGACCTTGAACCCCGCCTCACGCATCTCGAGTAACCGTTTCTTAAGCGTCGATCGGTTAATGCCGAGAATCATGGCGGAGCGCAACTGATTGCCGCGGGTCTCTTCCATGGCTCGTCGGATCATCTCCATTTCGATGACGCTTAAGATGGATTTTCCGTCGCCTAAACGACACTGCCGGTAAATTGCATCGTAGGCGGGAGCGAGGCCAGCCGCTGGCGAGATCGCCTCCGTGGCGGCGGGGGCGGCGGCGGGGGCGACAGGCGCGGCCGTTGGACTTGCGGCTGATTTGCGCGGATTGAGAACGTCTTGTGGGAGGTCTTTAGGGAGAATGGTCTCGCCCTTCGCGAGCACATTGGCGCGCTGCACCACGTTCTCGAGTTCGCGGACGTTGCCCGGCCAATCGTAGGCGAGGAGCGCGTCCAGGGCTTCGTTCGAAAGGCGCTTCGGCTTAATCTTCTTAGCCGCGGCCTGGCGCTGTAGCATGTAGTCGACGAGCAGCGGGACATCGCTCTTGCGATGACGCAGCGCTGGAAGGCGAATGCGAAAGACGTTGAGGCGATAGTAGAGATCTTCGCGGAACTGCCGCGTCACGACCATCGCCTCGAGGTCTTTATTGGTCGCGGCGACCAAGCGGACGCTGACCTTTAGGGTGGTTGTGCCCCCGACGCGCTGAATCTCACCTTCCTGAATCGCCCGCAGCACTTTGGTCTGAGTGGGTAGAGACATATCGCCGATTTCGTCGAGGAAGATGGTGCCGCCGTCGCAGAGCTCGAACTTGCCCGGCTTCATATTGGTCGCTCCCGTGAAGGCGCCTTTTTCGTGGCCGAAGAGTTCAGACTCGATGAGATTTTCAGGAATCGCCGCGCAATTAACCGCGAGGAATGGGCCTTTCGCGCGCAGTGAGTGCTGGTGGATGCAGCGCGCCACGAGTTCTTTGCCCGTGCCGCTTTCGCCGGTAATGAGCACCGTCGCATCGCTGGCGGCGACCTGACCGATGGATTTTAAAACTTCCTGCATCGGCTCAGAGCTCCCCACGATGCCTTCCTTGTAGTCGGCAGGGTTAACGAGCATGCGCGTCGATTTGCCAGCGTTCGCGAGATCTCGGCGAGCGGAGAGAGCTTTGTCGACGAGCGTGATCAGCTTCGCTTGGTCGAAAGGCTTCATGACATAATCATAGGCCCCAAACTTCATCGCCTCGATGGCGGTCTGCGTGGTGCCGAACGCGGTCATGAGAATCACCATCGCCTGCGGCTGGGCGCCGCGGAGCATCTGGAGGGTTTCAATCCCCGTCATGCCACCCATCCGGTTGTCGAGGAGGATGACATCAGGTTGATCGCGCTTGGCGGCGACGACTCCCGTCTCGCCGCTATCGGCTTCGATGACCGTGTGCCCGAGTCCGGCCAGCGCGCGGCGCAGGGAGTAGCGCAGGTCTTTATCGTCGTCGATGACGAGGACTTTGGCGGCGGAGGCGGAAGGATTAGCACTCATCTTGAGTAAAAGTAGGCAGTATCCGTGCCATCGGCGTTAAGATGATAAAATTGAGCTAATACGCCCTTATCGCAATGCGTTTGTGT
>CAIKRN010000212.1 GCA_903829855.1 uncultured Opitutia bacterium | reverse complement strand
GGACAGCCGTCCCTACCAGCGAAGGCGGTGCCGGGAGGTGGAAGCGGTTGGGGATACAGAGAGGCAGCTAGGGCAGCACGCGGTGCTGCCCCACCCTAGCGCGGCGGGGTCAGACACGTACAGAACTCCGAACGAAGTCAGGCCCCTGGTCGCTTAACCTTTCCTTATCGTCGGGGTTAAGATAACAAGAAGCGACCCCCCGTGGACGAATTGCCGCCCAAACCACCCCGCCTGCGGCCTAAGCAACCGCAAGCGACTCCACCCCCGCCGCCACCGCCCCCGGTCGCGTCGGTCGCCGCGTCGTCTGAGCCCGAGCCAGCGCCGCACGAAGCCCCGGCCATCGTGGTTGTCCCAGAGGAAAAAGGCCTCATCCGTCGGAGGTTCACAAAGTCAGTCGAATGGGAAGGCCTCCTCTCCTCCCTCTTCGTTCATATTTTATTACTGATCTTGGCCACGGTCTGGGTCGTCTCCGTCAGCAATGATGCGCGCGACCCCAATAGCTTCGTCACCGGTGCGGGCGGCGGGCGCCAAGGCACAGCGACCACTCAGCACGCGGTAAGGCCGCAAGGCCCTAAGACCCTGTCGAAGTCCGTCACGCGCATCGCCTCCAAGAGCCCGGAAGCCCTCATTGCCCTGCCCGATGCCGGCGACAACACGCACAGCCTGCTGGCTGGTTCAGCGGCGGCCATGTCAAAAGGGTTCGGCGGCGGCATCGGCGGAGGCAGCGGGCTCAGCAAAGGCGTGGGCATCGGCGGAAAAAGTTTCGTGGGCAAGCCCGTCATGGGTATGCGCATCAACGCCACCCGCATTGCCGTCTACCTCGATTGCTCGTGGTCGATGATCCCCTTCCTCGACGGTGCGGAGAAGCAGATTAAACAACAGTTTCCGAATGCCGACGTCTTTCGTTATTTCGGTATCTTCACGCGGGTCGAGAACGGCGAAGTGATGGGGTCGACGCTGAACAAGAAGTTCGAAGAGGACACCGTCGAGCAAATCTATCAGCAGCGCAAAGGCCGGCACACTGATCCGCAGTGGACGAACCCAAACAAACTCAGCCCCACAGGGCGTGGTATTTTTAATATGCGCGATGCCCAATTCCGGATTGGCGGAGTCGGGGCCTGGACGGATTACATGATGGGCCAGCATTACGACGCCCTCGTGATTTTCTCCGACTTCGAGGATGGCATCCAGCAGTGGCGGGGCGTGAAAGGGGCCCGCCCCCAGCTTGTTTTCGACGCCGACCTCAAGGGTGGCGATGATCGCACCGCGGCGGAGAAAGCCTGGGAAGGCCGCTGGCGAACGCAGTTTGCCAAGGGCCCCGACGGCAAGGCGCCCAAGCTCTACCTCTTCACCACCGAGATGGATCCGCAACCGCTCTGGAAAGAATGTGCGGAGATTTCTGGCGGCGAAATCAAGAAGGTCGTGCTCGGCAAGAAGGGGTTTTGAGTGGGGGATACAAAAAGGTGACACGGGGACATGGGGACACGGGGAGATACAGCGCTAGGCGTGTTCTTTGTTCTTGGTTCATTGTTCTTGGTTCATTGTTCTTGCAGCGACTTCAAGGTAGGGCGGGTTGTCCCCAACCCGCCGTTGACCCAGAGAGGATAGTAAGTCGAAGGAGGTGTGCATCTCTGTCCGCGAACGGACGGCTGGGGACAGCCGTCCCTACCCAGCGCGACGGAGTCGCGAGGGGGCAGCGGCTGGCAGGTGGGAGCGCAGGAGAGGCAGCGGCAGAGAATAGGAAGTCGAAGGAGGTACGCAGCGTTGGTCCGCGAACGGCGGGTTAGGGACAACCCGCCCTACCTAGAGGCAGCGGTGCAACGAGGGCAGCACGCGGTGCTGTCCCTACCGGAGGACTTCGTGGCCTTTGGAGCGATCGAAGTCGCCGTTCCAGCGGGCGATGACGAGTGTGGCCACCGCGTTACCGATGAAGTTGGTAATGGCGCGGGCCTCGGACATGAAACGATCGACGCCCAGAATGAGTGCGATGCCAGCGACGGGAACGTGGCCCGTGGTGGCGAGCGTGGCCGCCAGTGTGATGAAGCCGCTCCCGGTGACTCCGGCAGCCCCCTTGGAGGTAAGCAGCAAGACGCCAATGAGCCCGAGCTGCTGACCGAGCGACATCGGCGTATCGGTGGCTTGGGCAATGAAGAGCGCCGCCATCGTGAGATAGATGCAGGTACCGTCGAGGTTGAAGGAATAGCCCGCCGGCACGATGATGCCGACGGAGGTACGATCGCAACCGGCACGCTCCATCTTTTCCATCAGACCGGGCAGGGCTGACTCCGACGAAGAAGTGCCGAGGACAATGGCGAGTTCCTCGCGAATGAGTTTGAGGATCTTCCAGAGGCTAAACCCAGCGAAATGGGTAACCGCCCCGAGGACTACGAAGATGAAGAGGAATGATGTGAGATAGACACAGACCATCAGTTTACCCAGCTGCTGAAGCGTCCCGACCCCATACTTGCCAATCGTGAAGGCCATGGCGCCAGCTGCCGCCAGCGGAGCAACCTTCGTCACGATGTTTACGATACCGAAAAAGACGTGTGAAGTCTCCTTGAGGATAGTGAGCAGTGGACGACCCTTCTCACCGAGGTGGGCGAGGGCCATCCCGAAGAGCACCGAGATTAGGAGGAGTTGAAGCGTGTCACCTTCGACGAACGCACTCACGAAAGTCTTCGGAATAATATGAATCAGCGTGTCGACCACGCCAACCGAGCGGGCCGCATCCGTGTAAACCGCGACCGACTTGGCGTCGAGCGACTCCGGCGTAGCATGAAAGCCCGCACCAGGCGTGAACGTGTTGGCCACCACCAGGCCGATGACCAGGGCAAGGGTCGTGATGACTTCGAAATAAAGAAAGGCTTTCAAGCCAATGCGACCAGCCTTCTTCAGGTCGCCTATGCCCGCGAGCCCCACGACCACTGTCGTGAAGATCACCGGCCCGATGAGCATCTTCACCAGCGCGACAAACATGTCACCCAAGGGCTTCAACTGGGTGCCGAACCCGGGCCAGAGGAGACCGATGAGGCCGCCGAGCAGGACGCCGATGAGAACCTGAACGTAAAGAAGGCGGAGAAAACGCATGGGGTGCGGCAGTGGGGTGAAACGAAGATACAGTGCAAAGGTGCCAAAGTGCAAAGGTGAACGACTGCGAAGGAGCCGCAGGGGGCACGTGGGCAAGGTGATACGGGGACATGGGGCGTAGACGAGGACACGATGGCCGGAGGACACGAGGGCACGAGGACCGGAGAGAGGCAGCGCTAGGCGTGTTCTTCGTTCTTGGTTCATTGTTTTTGCGGCGGTCTCAAGGCGGGGACGGCATAGCCGCGAGGTGGAAGCGGTTGGCGGTTAGCGGTTGGGAATACAGAGAGGCAGCGGCAGAGAATAGGAGGTCGATTGAGATGCGTGCGCCTGTGCGCGAACGGACGGCTGGGGACAGCCGTCCCTACCAAGCGCGGCTAAGCCGCGCGCTTGCGCGAGGGGACATGGGGACACGAGCGCACGAGGGCCGGAGCGTCTGTCTTGGGTAGGGCGGGTTGTCCCCAACCCGCCGTTGACCAGAGAGAGAATAGGTTGTCGAAGGGGTTACGCAGCTCTGCCCGCGAACGGACGGCCGGGGACAGCCGCCCTACCAGCGACGGCAAGCCGCGAGGGGATCAGAACGGATGACCGGGCCGGTCATCCCTACCTAGAGACAGACGGACGCGTCGCCGACGCGTCCCTACCCAGCGCGGCGGGGTCGCGGCGGTTGGCGGCTGGGAGCGTCAGAGAAACAGTGTCAACGAGGGCAGTACGCGGTGCGGTCCCTACCCTTGGTGGTTTTTACTTGGGGGCGAGCAGGCAGGGGTTATCAAGGGCGGATGCGCCGCTTGAGCTTCGTTCTTGGATTCGCCCTTCTGACCGCCTGCAAGCCAGAGCAACCGGTAGCCGTCGAAGATCAGAACGCCGTGACGGCTTTCGCCCTGCAGCACTTCATCGACGAGAATCAAATCGCGGGAGCCGTTACCCTAGTGACCAGCCCTGATCACATTCTCGGTTTCGAGGCCTTCGGGGTGGCGGACGTCGAGGCCAAGACGCCGATGCGCAAAAACGCTGTCTTCTGGATCGCCTCGATGACCAAGCCCATCACCTCGATGGGCATCATGATGCTCGTCGAGCAAGGCAAGGTGAAGCTCAATGATCCCGTCGCCAAATTCATCCCCGCGTTTAAAGATCAGCAGCTCACAGGACCCAACGGCCTCACCGCGCCCAAGCGCGCGGTCACCGTCAAAGATCTCTTGACCCACACCTGCGGGCTCACCGGTAAATCCGTCACTCCCGCCAACCAGCCGAGCGACACCGTCTCCCTCCAGGAGCATTGTGATTTCTACGGCACGCAGCCGCTCCAGTTCGAACCCGGCTCCAAGTGGGCATACAGTAATGCTGGCATAAACACCCTCGGGCGCATCATCGAAGTCGTGAGCGGCAAGAGCTACGGTGACTATATTCAGGAGAATTTCTTCACCCCACTGGGCATGGCCGAGACCAGTTTCTGGCCGAACAAAGACATGCAGGCACGCATTGCCGTGGCCTACCGAAAAGATAAGCAGACCGGTGCCCTCGTCGCCACGGAGAACAGCCGCTTCAGCGAGCCGCTGGATAACCCCAAGCGCTCGCCCATGCCGGCCGGCGGCCTGTATTCCTGCGCCGAAGACCTCGCCAAACTCTATCAGATGGTTCTCAACGATGGCACCGTGGGCGGCCGCACCTACCTCAAGAAAGCGACGCTCAAACAGATGACGACGAATCAGCTCGGCGACATGCCCAAGGTTAGTTTCGCCGAAGGCATGCACATGGGCCTCGGCTTTCATATTGTTCACGAACCCAAAGACGTCACCGAAAGCCTGAGCGTCGGCACGTTCGGACACGGTGGGGCTTACGGCACCCAGGCCTGGATCGACCCCGTCAAGAAGCGCGCTTACGTCCTCCTCATCCAGCGGGTCGACCTTCCTAATTCAGATCGCAGCGATATTCGCCGTGAGTTCCAGAAGACCGCGGTGGAAGCGTACGCGCGCTGAGCGGAGCTCAAGCGCGAGGAGGACCTGAGGACACGAGGGCCGGAGCGAGGCAGCGCTAGGCGTGTTCCTTGTTCTTGGTTCATTGTTTTTTTCAGCGGTCTGAAGGTAGGGACGGCATAGCCGCGAGGTGGAAGCGGTTGGCGGTTAGCGGTTGGGAATACAGACGAGGCAGCGGTAGAGAATAGGAAGTCGATCGAGATGCGCATGTCCGTCCGCGAACGGACGGCTGGGGACAGCCGTCCCTACCTGGTGCGGCGGGGTCGCGGCGGTTGGGAATACAGACAGAGGCAGCTAGGGCAGCACGCGGTGCTGCCCCACCCTCGAGACAGGCGGACGCGTCGCCGACGCGTC
>CAIKRN010000211.1 GCA_903829855.1 uncultured Opitutia bacterium | reverse complement strand
GGTAACTGGGCGAGGAAGCGCTCGCGAAGGTATTTACGGAAACTAGCACCATGGGATTCTGGCAGGCCGACATACTCATCCAGGTGAAAAACCGTGACGCGCGACCAATCAATGCCGGACTCCTGTACGAGGTGCTTAAGCATTTCAAACTGACTCGCGCCGGTGGCGACGATGATATTGGCCCGCGCCCGGTTGCGGAGAGCTTCGCGTAAGACCTTGGCCCCATGGGCGGAGGCGGCCAGACCCATGGCGGAAGGATCAGGGAAGTTCAGTAGTTTCATACGCGGCGATTACCCCAACTCTGTCCGTGAGGTTTTTTCGAGCAAGCGTCTATCTTTAGCTTTAAGGGAGTTATCCTCCAATTAAACGCCTCAGCCGTCAGGTCGTGGCTTGTGCACGCCAGCACGTGAGCCTACGGATATATCATGATCAAGGTCACCCCTGCCTATCTCTACTTGCTCGCTCTTATCGTCGCGGGCGCAGCGGAGAAACCCGAATACTCCGGTCATGCGCCCGTGCGTGACGCCGCCTGGATGAACGAACGTCCCACCAAGGACAAGATGCTGACCAGCGCCCAAGAGCTCGACATGGTCGGTCAGCTCGTGGATTTGCCAGGACGTCTGCTCGCCGCTGAATTCGCCCAAGGTGGCAAGATACTCTTAGTCAAAACGACCTCCGTGTTGGCCAGCATCAATCCGACCACGCTGGCCATTATCCAGAAGGCAGACTTCCCGGTCATCAAAGAAGGTGGCTCCATGCACGGCCTAGTCGTAGCGCGCGATGGTGCCACCGTCGTAGTTTCCGGAGGCAAAACCTTTCTCTATCAAGCCACCGTCTCTCCCGATGGTAAAATTAGCTGGGGTAAATCCATCGATGTCTCCGGCGGAGCCAAGAACGTTAACCCGCTTGGACTGGCAATCACCGACGACGGCAAGCGCGTGCTCGTCGCCTTATCGATGTCAAACGTCCTTGCTTTGGTCGACCTCAGCACCGGCAAAATCCTGAGCACTACACCCGTCGGCATTTGCCCCTATGGAGTCGCGCTTTCCGCCGATAATCATACGGCCTACGTCTCCAACTTCGGCGGCAACGCTCCGGGCGCCCACGACCTAGCCGAAACATCCGGAGGTTCTTTGGTCGCCGTCGACAAGCGCACGATTCCGCTCCGGGGCACATTGAGTTTTATCGAAGTCGGCGGTGACACGCTCAAGGAGCGCTCACGCACCGAGGTCGGGCTTCACCCCACCGAACTCCTACTGGATCCGCCCGGCCATCGCTTATTCATCTCCAACGTCGGCGGGGACAGCATCAGTGTGGTCGATACCCTCAAAAACAAAGTCGCTTCGACGCTCTCCACCAAGCCCGACCTTGCCCTCCCTTGGGGTATGCTCACGGACGGCTTGGCCCTCTCGCCTGACGGGAAAACCCTCTATGCCGCCAACTCCGGCATCAATGCCGTAGCCTGCATGGACCTCACCCACCCAGAACACGCGCCTAAACTCATTCCCGCAGGTTGGTATCCAGGGGCCGTCCGTGTTTCGAAAGGCCAGCTGTATATTGTGAATGTCCGTAACGGCCTACAGAAAGTCGCCGTACCGACCGACGCCAAGACCATCGCGGATTACGATCAGCGCGCCCGCCAGGCCGCGCACCTGGCCCACGCGCTCCGGTTCGCCAGCGGACCGAAGACCATCACCGCCACCGCGGCCCCGGTACCCGTGCCCGCGGAAGTCGGCCAGCCTTCGTCGATCAAACACGTCGTCTATATCATCAAGGAGAACCGTACCTTCGATCAGGTCCTCGGTGATATCGGACGCGGTAACGCCGAACCGAAGCTCGTGCTCTTCCCGCGCAGCGTGACGCCGAACCACCATGCCCTCGCCGATCGCTGGCCGCTTCTCGACAACTACTATTGCAATGGCGTGAACTCCTCCGACGGTCACGCTTGGGGCGCCCAAGGCATCGTCGGCCCCTACCGCGAGAAGGACCGGGTGGGCTATCGTTGCGCTTATAATTTCGGCGAGGACTCCCTCTTCTACGCCGGCTGCGGCTTCATCTGGGACCACGCCCTGCTCCATGGTCGCTCTTTCCGTAACTATGGCGAGATGGATAAAATCACCAAACTCCGCGGCAAAACCTACAACGATTTCTTCACCGATCGCGCCAACGGCGGGGGCAAGACCGCCTACTCCCACACCTTTGCCATTGAGGCCCTCCGACGCTACAGCAGCCCCGACTATCCAGGCTGGGACATGGCCATCCCCGACCAGACCCGCGCCGATGTTTTCCTCAAAGAGCTCGCGGGCTTGGAAAAAAAGGGGGAATTCCCGGATCTGACCATCATCTATCTCCCTGAGGATCACACGGCGGCCGAACTCACCCCAAGCTCCTATGTCGCCGACAATGATCTCGCCGTCGGACGCGTCATCGAAGGGCTCTCCCACAGTCGCTTCTGGAAAGACATGGTCGTATTCGTTAACGAAGATGATCCGCAGACGGGGGGGGACCATGTCGATGGCCATCGCTCCTTTTGCCTCATCGCCAGCCCCTATGCCAAGCGCGGCGCCCTCATCAGCAAGTTCTACAACCAGACCTCCGTATTGCACACCATCTGTCGCATCCTAGGTATGCCCCCGATGAATCAGGTCGTGGCAGCCTCGCCGACGATGGAAGAGTGCTTCACGCCGATGGCCGATTTTACGCCCTATAACGCACTGACACCGATGCAGAAACTGAACGAAGCCCGCATCAAACCCAAACCGAAAACCGGCTTCTGGTGGCTCTTCCGATCAAGCGAAGAGCGCCTAAGCGCCCGACTGGACGCCATGGATTTCTCTGAACCCGACCGCATCGATGATGACACGATGAATCGAGCCATCTGGATGCAGGCCCGCCCAGGCGAACGCTACCCACATGAGTGGACCGGAGCACATGGCCGCGGCCTAAAGGCCCTCGGTCTCGTCCTCGACCCCGAAGCGGATGATGACGACGAGTAATTAACCGACGGACTTCAGTCCACGCATCGTGCCCGTCGACGAAGCGAACTTATCGGCATCGATGCCCATGCGCTGCAGCATCGAGACAAACAGATTGGGCAAGGGGTAGTTACGCTCGGTATCAAAGACGAGGTGCTGACCGTGATTGAAGCCGCCGCCCATGAATAATGTCGGCAGGTTGGTGGTCGTATGGGCACTGGCGTTACCAAGATTGCTACCGTAAAGAATCATCGTGCGGTCGAGTAGCGGAGCCCCCTCTTCTTTGGACGTCTTCAGGTCTGCCATCAGCTTCGCGAGCAGGTGCATGTGCATGCTGTCGATTTGCTTGAGCTGATCGAGTTTCTTGGCCGACTTGCCGTGGTGCGAAAGGCTATGATAGCCATCGGTCGTCGTGTGGACGTGGTCGATATCCAGCGCAGGCGTATTGACGCTATCGAGCATCAACGTAACGGCACGCGATGAATCGGTCTCAAAGCAAAGGCGGGCCATGTCGTACATCAGCCTCACTTTATCCATGTATTCCTTAGCGGTCGACGGATCGAGCGGCGACGCGGTGGTGGCCACCGGACGGGGCTTCTTCTCCCACTCTTTCGACATCTGCATGCGTTGCTCGAGCTCACGCACGCTCGTGAAATATTGATCGAGGCGATCCCGATCCTGCGTGCCCATCGTGCGGCGCAATTCGCCCGCCTGACCGCCCACGGCATCCAAGATGCTCTGGCCAAGCACGAGGCGGCGCTCCTGCGCGGCCACCTCCTTTGTCGAACCACCCATGAACATCTTCCGGAAAACCTCCGAGGGCTTCTCTTCAGTCGGAATCATCACCCCACCAGCCGTCCACGAAAGACTGCGGGAGCCGCGGGCACAATTCACCCCCAGGGTCATGGAAGGATAGCGGGTCAGATGTCCGATCCGCTCAGAGATGAATTGGTCGAGCGAGAGGGTATTACGGAAGCCCCCGCTGCTGGGGTGTGGAGCAGCCGTCAGAAAACAATTATCCGCCGGGTGCCCCCCATCGACATCTGGATGGGACACGCCCGAGAAAACAGTGAAATCATTGCGATGTTCCTTGAGCAGCTCGAGGTAGATTGACGGCTTGTAATCCTTGCCCGCACCCGTCGGGAAAAAGTAATCTGGCACCAAACCGAGGTTATTACAGATGCCCAGCATCCGGCGCGGCTTAGCGGACTCCGGCGACGCGGCGGCGAAGGCCGGGGTCATCGCATCCAGCATTGGCAACGCGAGCAGCACTCCCGTGCCCGCAAGAAAGCGGCGGCGGGAGACGGAGCGCTGAAACGCCACATAGGGCGAATTGGCAGAAGTGAGACCGGAGGGGGCGGACATGGGGTTGGGTTACTTATTGAGGAAAAGCTCGCTGGTGACAAGCCCGTGAACGAGGTCACGGACGCCGTAATGCCCCGGGGCGGCGGCATCCAGGATGGCCTCCACCTTGGCGCGATCTGCAAATCCGGCCGGAGCGCCCGTGGCGTAAACCGTCAATTGGTTCAGTAAATTACGGGCAAGCTGACGCTCATCGGCGGCCACGAGCTTCTTGAACTCACGGATGTCCTTGAACTTCTTCCCGTCGAGTTCACCGAAAGACTCCACCGGTAATGCCGAGTGGAAAGCGAATTTCTGGCCGTTCTTACCAATCCCGACATCGGGCTTCTTTCCATCCATCGCGCGGTAGTTGGTGCGGAAGCCCCCCATCACATCAAAGCTCTCGAGTGCGAAGCCTGGCGGATCAATCTTTGTATGGCACGCGGAGCAAGACTCCAGTTTGCGGTGCTTGTCGAGCTGCTGTCGAATCGTGACTGCACCGCGGGTATCTGGCTCCACGGCCGGCACATTGGCGGGCGGGGGCGGCGGCTTACGACCAAGTACCCGCTCCATAATCCACGCACCGCGCGTCACCGGTGAAGTCGTCGTCCCATTGGCGGTGACTTTCAAAACCGCGGCCTGCGTCATAAAGCCGCCGCGAATACTATCCTTCGGCAGCGTGACCTTCTGCAGCTTGGCACCCATCACGGGCGGGAGCTGGTAAAGTGCGGCGAGGCGTTCGTTCACGAAAACGAAATCCGCATCGACGACATTGCGCACCGGTAGGTTTGCCCGCAGGAGCTCGGCAAACGTCAGGTGGCTTTCATCTCGGGCGGATTCGACCAAATGATCATCGAGGTAATAATCCGGATAAAGATTGGAGTCCGGGTCGTTGGAACCCGCCTTGCGGAGATCGAGCCAGTAGTCCGTAAACGTTTCGGCAAATCGCTGGGAGTTCGGGTCGGCAATTAATCGGTCCGCTTGAGCGAGCAGTCCTGATTTATCGTGTAATTTACCAGCCTGGGCGAGCTCCCGAAGTTTCGCATCCGGAGGCGAATTCCAAAGGAAATAGGCCAGACGGGCGGCGATGGCATGGTCATCGAGACGACCAGGCTTCTCTTCCAAGTACAGGAATGACGGCGAGCAAAGGACCGCGGTATAGCCTGCAAACATCGCCTCGGTGAAGGTACTGCCCGTTTTAATAGCCCCAAGGACGACCGGCAGAAAACGGACTTCCTCCGCCGGCGAAAGCGGGCGGCGACACGCCGTCTGGACAAAGCGACGCAAGAGCCGCTCGGCATCTTTCGCCGGATCACTCGTCTGGACTTCAAAGGTTAACGAGGAACCAAACACGCGCTTCACGGGCAGGTCGCCGAAAAGCACGGCGTAAGGCGCGGACGGCCAAGCAGGAGCCAGTGGGCCCTCGACCTCAATCCAACGCATGACCATCCCCGGCTGGCCTTCCGGCGTGGCGAGCGGATTCTGAGAACGGCTCGCCCCCGGTCGGGAACGGAAAAAACGGACCGTATCAATTTGAATACTCTCGCCCGCCTTCAACACGACATCGAGCTCGTTGACCGTCGGCTCAGGATTGAAATCCACATTGCCAATGCGCCGAAGAACACGCGGAGGCGTCAGGGCATACACCGTGACAGGCTCCGGACGATGGCCCTTGGAGATATCATCCAAATCAGGGATGTACCAGCGCGCCGCACCTTTGGCCGTGGGCTTCCCTGGCCCAACCCAAACCGTATGGCCGCAAAGACGGACCTTATAGCGTCCTGACGTGGCCGCCCGGAAAGTGCTGAAATTCGGCTCCACGGGTTCATAGGCACCATGCACAACGCCCACCCCCTCTTCATCACGTACCTGTGGATTGGACTTCCCCGCAGTCATCGGAGCTTCACCCCGCCGCACCTCCGGCTGCCCGGTAAAGCCGACCGTCGGGAAAGTCGCACGCTCCGGAGACATATTGAATTCCGAGAACTTCATCTTACCAGTGTAACTGCCCTGCTGGCGGGCGTAAAAACGGCGCGGAGCGGGATCCGGTTTCTCGATCGAAGAAATAAAAGCCGACTTAAGGGCTTCCTCAGCGGCACTCAGGTAGCGTTGCAACTGAACGTGGGAAACGTCGAGGGCCTGCCCGCTCTTATTAAAACGAAAAGCCTCCGTATCCTCCGGCAGGCTTTCCTTGATATCAAGCCACGGCGCCTGCAATAACTCCCGGACGGCGTTCTCATATTCGAAACGATTCATGCGGCGCTCCACCGCACGCCCCTGGGTCTGGGCTCGGGTCAGTTCAAAGGTTGTGAGCGACGCAGAAAGGCCCTCGAGATAGCCCTTCGCTTGCGCGGCATCAGGCCGGGCCTTCTTCTTAGGCGGCATCTCGCCGTTAGCGGTGCGGTCGTAAATCTTAACCCACGCCTCAAACGTCTTCGACTTCGTGAGGTCGGCCCCGAGGGCAGTCAAATCCAAGCCGCCTTTCTTCGTGTCGGCATCATGACACTCTACGCAATGCTTCTCCAGAAACGGCGCGACGGCGCCGCAAGCCGCCAAGGGCAAAAGACAGAAGACCGACACG
>CAIKRN010000210.1 GCA_903829855.1 uncultured Opitutia bacterium | reverse complement strand
CGCATAGATCACGACCTGCACGCCGCCGCGGGTATAAACCGCCTGGGAGGCCTGACTGAAATTCAGAATCCCTTGGGCGCTGGCGAGGGCAGCGGAACTCGCCGCGATCGGCACCTCTTGCCGTGACCAACCCGCAGGGGTAGCCTGCAGGATTTTACTAACCGAGCCACGGAAGCGCGCGGCACCCGGCGTGCTGAATTCAGAAACAGCGACGAGGAGGAGTAATCCTGCGAGCAGGACCGACCCGAAGATGAGTAAGCTTTTTCGCAAATTAAAGGACGCGGGCGGGGTTCCCGGCGACGATGACATCAGCAGGCACATCCGTCATCACCACGGCGCCGGCGGCGACCACGGTTCGACTGCCCACGGACTTGCCAGGTATGACCGTGGCTCGGCTACCCATAAAGACGCGGTCGGCAATCTTGGCACCACCCGTCACGTCGCACTGGGCGCTAAGCGTGGACCAATCGCCGACGGAGGCTTCATGCCCCACTGTACTATTTAAGTTAATCAGCACAAAATCACCGATCGTGACGTCGGTCGTAATAATCGCTCCGGGGCAAAGCACGACACCCCGTCCCAGGCGGACACGCGCACCAAGCCGAACTGAGGGATCAATGAAAGGCGGGAACTCCGCACCAGCGGCCAATAAGGGTCCGAGGAGCTTCTCTTTCATCTCAGGCTTACCGAGGCCGCAGACATAAAGATTACCTGGGAGGACGTGGTGTCGTGTCAATGGATGGACGCGCGCAAACCGGCCATAGGCCGCGAGGGCATCCGCATTATCATCCAGGAAGCCATCGAGTTCCCACCGCTGGCCGCAATCGGGATGCTGCGATGCCCAGGCATAGGCCTCACGGCCGAAGCCACCGGCGCCGACAATGTAGAGTTTTTTCATGGTTTAACGGGGAAGGTGATCGAGCAAATCCCGGACCGTGTGACAGGCCCGCAGTTGCGTGGCGGTGATGCCCACGGCGTGGGTGTGCTCGAAATGCGAGATGGTCAGCAACACTGCCAAAGAATCCCAGTTCGGCAATGAGGTCAGCACGGTCTCGTGGTTGGCCCCCGCGAGGGCATCCACATCCGCGCATAAGGCGGCGAGATTTTTGACATCATTGCGCGGCATCAGTGGCGGGGAAAGGGAAGCATGGGAGGGACAACGACCGGTCCAACCGTGAAGGCGGCGGCGCCCCAGGAAAGCCCGACGCCATAACCGCAAGCCGCGATCTTCAACGTCTGTTCCTGTAGCGTGGAGCCGCAGGCATGCACGAGCGCAGCGGGAATTGAGGCTGAACTTTGATTTCCAAATTGTTCGCCAAGATCCATCGGGCACTTTTCGTCCGGGAAGCCGCACTTGCGAGCGAGCGATGCAACCATGAAACGGTTCGCTTGGTGGAGTACGAGCCGGTCGGTTGTCGACGGGGTCCACCCTGCTAACTTGAGCACTCCCGCCACGGCGGGAGGCACCTCGCGCAAGGCAAAGTTAAAAACCTCGGCCCCATCCATCTGCAAACATGCGCCCGGTGCACCGACCGCGACGGGCTGACGGGCACCTCCCGTCGGCACCATAATCGCCGGGGCACCCGAGCCATCCGTGCCGAAGATAAAATGCATCGCAGATTCCGACCCCGTCTTCTCCACCAAGGTTGCCGAACCGGCATCGCCGAAGATCGGGTGCGTCGCGGCATCCTTTGGATCCGTCTGGCGACTGAGCGTATCGCCGGTGCAGACCAGCACGCGGGCGGCTCCATGTGAGCAGAGTAGCGCAGCTTGGTGCAGCCCGTAGATCCAGCCGGAGCAACCTTGGGTGATATCAAACGCGGCGACTGATTTGCACAAACCAAGCCTAGCCTGTAGGAGTGAGGAATTATTTGGCTGCAGATAATCTGGCGTCTGCGTGACAAAAATAAGGGCGTCAATCGAAGTGGGGTCCACCGCCATCTCCTCCAGCAAGCGGCGCGCAGCGTCCTCACAAAGATCCAAGGTCGTGACCCCGGGGGCGGCGACCCGACGTTCGCGCAGCCCGATGGCTTTAGCAACGCGTTCGAGTTGAGCCGGATCGTCGCCCGCGGCTAGGCCGTCGGCGCGAAAATCTCGCACCACTGATCCCGTGGAGACGGCGAGGCCGGAAATTCGGGTATTCGAAAGAGATGAGTGCATCCGTTTACTTAGAGGTGAACTGCCTGATCCATGATTCCACACAAAGGATACCCAGCAAGGGGTAAGCCGCATCGACCTGGCCACGACGATCGGCTTCAAGCAAAGCCAGGACGCCTTGGCCGTCGAAAACACCGGTGGCATCGAGGCGGCCACTGCGGGCGAGCTCCTCGAGCCTCCGTCCATAGGACCCCTGCATCAGGCGACGCAACGGGAAGCCAAAGCCGGATTTTGGACGGTCGAGTACGGAGTCGGGCAGAATTCCACGCATTGCCTCACGCAGCACATACTTCCCCGTTAAGCCATGCTGCTTCCAGCCATCCGCCAATCGCTCTGAGAATGCGACTAGATCAGGGTCCAGGAATGGCACGCGTACTTCAACGCCACAGGCCATCGCCATCTTGTCCGTGTAATTAAGGTTATGGTCGGCGAGGAAGAAGCTGCGGTCCAGGTGAAGCATTTGATTAAGCCGAGAGGTCCCGGCAGGCAACTCCGCCAGCGAAGCGATGAGCGGATCGACCGAGTGAACCGACTTAGGCGAAGGCCGAAAGGCTGGAGCCAGGGCGGGAGCTAGGGTGTCTTCTTGTAACCAGAGAAAGTAACTGGCGAGGCGCACGGGCGGAGGGGCGTCGGCGTAACGGAATAATTTAGAGGCGCGGCGACCGAGAGCCGTGCCGGTACCGATGCGGGAAGAAAACCCTCGCAGCCCGGCACGGAGAGGACGTGGTAACCAAGCCCAATAGCGCTCGCCTTGTAAGGCGAGATGACGGCGATACCCGGTGAAAAGGTCATCTCCCCCTGAGCCGGAAAGCAACACCTTCACTCCCTGTTCGCGGGCCGTGCGGCAAATGGCATGAGCGGTAAAGGCGGCCAGATCCGGAGTCGGCTCATCGAGCTGCCAGACCATCCAATCCAAATTCTCTACTTCCGCTTCATCCATCCGGGCGACATGTAAGGGCGTCTCAAAGGCTGCACTCACCTGCTGTGCGTAGGGGAAGTCATCGACAAACCCTTCCGCGCGGTCGGCCGTCGAATGGGCTGGCAAGGTAAAGCAGGGATAATCCGCCGGGGTGGCGACATGCCGAAGGGCGTAATAGGCAATCGCACTCGAATCGACGCCGCCGGAAAGAAACCCGCCAAGGGGAACGTCGGAGACCATTTGGCGCCTCACCGCCTGGTCGAGGTAATGGCGCAGGCCTTCCTTGGCCTGCTTTTCAGTAAATGGCTGAATCTCTTGCGCAAAGTTCGGCGCACTGAACCGGATTACCCTGGGCTCCTGCCCTTCCCGCCACTCCATCCAAGTGCCGGGTCGCACTTTCCGGACGGACTGAAACGGCGTACTGTCTCCGGGCGTATAAAGTAGCGTCAGGTATGAAGTGATGGCCGCCGCATCGAGCGTGAGGTCGAGGCCGGGAAGGTGGCGGAGGGCTTTAATCTCCGAAGCGAACCCGAAGCCAGCAGAAGTTTTTGCCCAATACAACGGCTTCACGCCGGCCGCATCGCGAGCCACCATCATCCGCCGCTCCGCCGGGAACCAAGCTGCGAAGGCAAAGATGCCGTTCAGCCAGGGTAGGCACTTCTCGCCGTGGCGGGCGAGCAGATTGGCCAGGACTTCCGTATCGCTGCTTCCACGAAAAACAACCCCGTCACGCTCCAGTCGCTGACGCAATTCACGATAGTTATAAATCTCACCATTGAAGGTGACGATAACCTGCTGAGCGGCGTCCCACATCGGTTGACGGCCGGCCGGTGAAAGATCGATGATCGAAAGTCGGACATGGGAAAGCCCCGCAGGACCATCCGACCAGACGTCGGCCCCATCTGGTCCGCGATGAGCCTGCGCCTGGCCCATCTCGGCAAGGAGTTCGGGGCGAAAGGCTCCCAGATATCCAGCGATGCCGCACATGGTTTAGGAACGTTGGGCGTCCTCCTCGTAAATTTTCAAAGTCGCCCGGGCGATGGTCTCCCAATCGTGCACCTTTCTTACGTAAGCCTG
>CAIKRN010000209.1 GCA_903829855.1 uncultured Opitutia bacterium | reverse complement strand
TAGAAGCCATCGGCCGACTTGCGGTCGAAGCCCGCCCAGAAAGCTGGCTCGCAGATTGCCGCGCAGCCCGCGAGGGCCATCGCCTGGTAGTCGTCCGTGGTGCGGCTCACCATGTGGCCGTGTGGCTCGATATAGCGCATGGTCGGGGCTTACTTGAGGCCGGGCCAGACGCCCGAGGCGGCCTTCGTGTCGGCCTTTTCAATGGGGACAATGGAGGGGTCGCTCCAGAGATTCAGGATCTTGGCCACGCGGCCTTCATCCTTTTCCAAAAGGAGAGGGAGAGCGGCGCGGAGGCCGCGGACGCGATGGTCTTCGCCGCCCGAAGCGCGGTCGAGTCGGTCAAGGAAGGCCGCGAGATCAAGGAGCTTGTAGCGAGCATCCATGAAATGGAGGTCGGCCACCTGCTCGCGACTCCGGGGAGTAATGAAGTCAGCCATAAAATCAGGCGATGGGTGCAATCACCACCGCAGTGCCGTAGCAGAGCACCTCGGTCGCACTCATCTTAACCTCTGAGGCATCGTAAGAAACCCCGATGACCGCGTTGGCGCCCATGGCGGCGGCGTGGGTGATCATCTGGTCGTAGGCGGTTTGGCGGGCCTGCTCGCACATCTCCGTGTAGGCGCCGATCTGGCCGCCGATGAGGCTCTTCAATCCGCCCAAGATTCCCTGCTCAATCGTGGGGGAGCGGACAATGAGGCCACGGACGAGTCCCTTATAGGCAACGACGCGATATCCCTCTACGGCGAAAGTGGTGGTCACGATGATGCCGGAAGGCAAAGCGGGAGGAATGGAGCTCATCTTAGGGGTTAAGAACCCTTAAAATGCCCCGATGTTCCCCGCTGGTCAAGCCACCCTACCTTACGGAAAGCGGCTTACTTGCCTTCCTTCTCGTATTCAGCGGCGGTCCAAGGGGTCTTGCGATCGGCATACTTTGCCTTGATGGCCTTCACTTCAGCCTCCGTGACAGCCGCGCCCGAGTTGCCGAAAGAATTGTTCACGTAGGTGACCACATCAGCGATATCCTTATCGGAAACGCCAGCGACGGGGGGCATCATGCTCGTGTAGGTCGTTCCCTTAACGGTCACGGGGCCGATCATGCCATTGGTGATATTGCGGACAGCGATGGAGGCGCTCTTCGCAATCCACTCGGACCCGGCGAGGGGCGGGAACACCGGAGGCAGGCCCGTGCCCGTCGGCTGGTGGCAGGCGATGCAGGTGCGGGAATAGACGGCCTGGCCACGCTTCATCGTGTCGGCGTCAGGGGCGGCCGCGACGGAGGCGGCGAGGAAGCAAAGGGCGAGGGACTTCAGGGAGGTCATGGGGTTTGGGTGTGAGGGGAAAGGAGGCGGGTTTCACGAAGACCTCAAAACGAAAATAGAGTTCCCCGCAGGATGGTGAGGTAATTAGCCCAAGCCCGAGGGGGGCATTAGCCGGGAGGCCCAAGGTTTAAACGACAAAGACCCGTTGGGGGCGTTGACGATATAATACCATAAAACCCTTTGAAATCGGATGGAAAGCCGCCGGATGTCCCTCAACCTAAATAGTATGAAAACGCCAGAGTACCGGGAGGAGTGGATGCGCCGGGTCGCCCCGGCCAGCCTGCGCGGCGTCTTCGACCACCTGCCCGGGGTGATGTTCTTCGCCAAGGATTTGGCGGGCAGGTTCACCATGGCCAACCTGGCTTTCGCCCAGCGCTGCGGCTGTGCCGATGAAGCGAGCCTACTCGGCAAGACAGACGCCGACATCTTTCCGCCGGAGCTCGCGGCGGCCTTTAAGAAGAAGGACCTCCAGATCTGCCAGACGGGCCAGCCCCTGCCCCGCATCATCGAACTCTTCCCGAACGAGAGCGGGGAGCACGTCTGGTATGAGACCACCAAGCTTCCGTTGTTTGATACCGAGGGTAAAGCCTGCGGGGTCTGCGGCACGGTCCGCAGTTACGTCGGGACCAAGGCCCTGCTCGAGCCCTTCCTGCAGGTCGAGGCGGCAGCAGAATTCATCAAGGACAACCTCGGGTCGCCTCTTAATATAGATAAGCTCGCGAAGCTCACCGGGATGTCGGTCCGCCAGTTCGAACGCAAATTCCACAAGGCCTACCAGATGAGCCCGCGGGCCTATCTGGTGCGCATGCGGGTGGCGGCAGCCTCGGATCTACTCCGCACCAGCGGGCTCCGTCCGTCCGAAATCGCCCACCAGACGGGCTTTTATGATGCCAGTGACTTTTCGCGACAGTTCCGGAGGGCCATGAAATTAAGCCCCACCGAGTACCGCCGGGGGTAAAATCCAAGCCGCCAGGCTTGCCCGTCGGAATAATCATACTCCAAGAAGCCTACTCGACAGAGCGGAGGTTATTAGTTTTATTCACACCCGTACCCCCTACCTCCCTACATGAGCACAGATACAACTGCACCTAATGCGAAGCGCCTACTCTGGGCGGGCTTCATGGCTATCCTTGCGGCCGGCGTCGGCTTCGCCCTCCGTGGCGGCATCTTCGGCGCCTGGGCTTCCGAATACGGCTTCACCGCCACCCAACTGGGTGCGATCGGTGGTGCTGGCTTCTCGGGCTTCTGCTTCGGCATCATCATCGGCGGCGTCCTGGTCGACAAGTTCGGCTACGGCAAGCTGATTGCCCTCGCCTTCTTAGGTCACCTCATCTCGGCCGTCGTCACCTTCGGTGCCACCACGCCTGCCAACGCGTATGACTTCCTATATTGGGGCATGTTCATCTTCGCTTACGCTAACGGAACCCTCGAAGCCGTGGCCAATCCGCTGGTCGCCACGACCTTCCCGCAGAACCGCACGCACTACCTCAACATCCTGCACGCCTCTTGGCCTCTCGGCATGGTGGTCGGCGCCGTCGCCTCGTACTTCCTCGGCTCCGTCCTCCACCTCGGCTGGAAGGGCCAGCTCGCCTTCTACCTCGTTCCGACCGTCGCCTACGCGGTGATGTTCTGGGGTCAGACCTTCCCCAAGTCAGAAGCTGCTCTCAAGGGCGCCAACTTCGGCGAAATGTTCAAGGACGTCGGCCTCCTCGGAGCCGCGGTCGCTTGCTACCTCGTGGCCCTCTTCTTCGGCGGCGCCACCACCGGCTTCGTCATCGGTGGCGTGCTGCTCATCGCCGTCGGCTTGATCACCCGCTTCTCCTTCGGCTCCCTCCTCCTGTTCGTGCTCTTCATCACCCACGCCCTCGTCGGCGCAGTTGAACTCGGCACCGACTCTTGGATCGAAGCCATCACCGGCAACCTCTTCACCGCCGACCAAGGCAAGACGCTCTTCATCTGGACGTCCGCCATCATGTTCGGCCTGCGCTTCTGCGCTGAGTTCATCGAGAAGAAGGTCGGCTCCCCGATCGGCCTGCTCGTCGGTGCGGCCGTGCTCGCCGTCGTCGGCCTGCGCCTCGCCTCGGGCATGGACTCCTTCGTCGTGGCCCTCATCGCCCTCGGTATTTACGCCCTCGGCAAGACGTTCTTCTGGCCCACGATGCTCGCCGTCATCGGCGATCGCTTCCCGCGCTCCGGTGCCGTCGCCATGTCCATCATGGGTGGCATCGGCATGCTCTCCGCCGGCCTGATCGGTGGCCCTGGCCTCGGCTACGCCAAGGACCGCTACACCGCTGAAGCCCTCCAGAAAGACGCCCCTGCTGCCTACGCTTCGGCCAAGGCTACTGGTGAGTCGAAGTTTCTCTTCCTCGCGCCCGTAACCGCAGTGGACGGCACTAAGCTCGAAGCCGCCAAGAAAGCTGGCGCCACGGGTGACGCCAATCAGAAGGCCATCGTCGCCGCCAACCAGGCCGGTGACCGCGCCACGCTGAAGGCTGACTCCTTCATCCCCCTCGTCATGGCCGGAATCTACCTCCTATTGCTCTTCTACTTCAAGAGCATCGGCGGCTACCGCGCCCTGAAGATCGAAGAGCAGGTCTAAGTTCCTGCCCTCGCTATGAAGCTGAAGGCCGCCCACCCGGGCGGCCTTCTTCGTTTGGTAGGTTAGCGAACAATTTCCGTCGGTTTCATCCTAGCAAATCGGCTTCCGTCCCGTGGCCCGTTGGGGCTGAATGGGTCACCCCTATGAGCACGAAGAAAATCCGCATCGCCCTCGCCGGTCTCGGCTTCGGCGCCGAATTCATCCCGATCTACCTTGCGCATCCGAACGCGGAGATCGCCGCAATCTGCCAGCGCAACCCCGCCAAGCTGAAAGAGATTGGCGACCGCTACGGCATTGCGAAGCGCTACACGGATTTCGATGCGCTGCTGAAGGACCCGGACATTGACGCGATTCACATCAACACACCCATCCCGGACCACGGACGCCAATCCATCGCCGCCCTCAAGGCTGGCAAGCACGTGGCTTGCACGGTGCCGATGGCGACCTCGATGGCGGAATGCGAAGAAATCGTGAAATTAGTGAAGGCCACGGGCCTGCGCTATATGATGATGGAGACGGTCGTCTACGCCCGTGAATTCCTCTTCGTGAAGGAGCTCTACGATAACGGCGAACTCGGTCGCCTGCAGTTCCTCCAGGCCTCGCACCAACAAGACATGGAAGGCTGGCCCGGCTACTGGCCCGGCCTCCCGCCGATGTACTACGCCACGCACTGCGTTGGCCCCATGCTCGCCCTCACGCAGGCCTCCGCCGAATACGTCTCCTGCTTCGGCTCCGGCCGCATCGCCGAGGACATGATCCCGATCTACAACTCGCCGTTCGCCGTCGAGACCGCGCATATCAAGTTCCACAAGTCCGACGTGTCGGCGCGCATCATCCGCTCGCTCTTCGATACCGCTCGCCAATATCGCGAATCGATCGATGTCTACGGTTCGAAAAAATCCTTCGAGTGGCCGCTCGTCGAAGGCGAAGAGCCGGTAATCCACACGGCGAAAAAGGCCGAGCCAGAGATTCCGCAGAAAGTCAAAGTGCCGGACTATGCGCATCGCCTCCCGAAGGAGATCCAGCGCTTCACGACCAAGGGCGTCTATGGTGAAGGGGAAGATCACCTCTCGTTCACGCAGGGCGGCGGCCACGGCGGCTCGCACCCGCACCTGGCGAACGAGTTCATCCAAGCCTTGCTCGCCGGGCGCGAACCGTTCCCGAATGCCGTGCAATCCGCCAACTGGACCTGCACCGGCATCCTCGCCCACGAATCCGCCATGGCCGGCGGCGAGATCCGCAAACTCCCTGCGTTTACGTTGCCCGGCTGAGCGCAGCTCAACCGCGAGTCAGCAGGTAGGGACAGCACCACGTGCTGTCCTTTTTTGTGCCCGTGTATCGAGGTAGGGTCGGGACCGCGTGTCCCCTCGCGGCTTCGCAGCCGTTCACCCTGCCAGCAGTTCCCCATCTCTCCCGATACTCCATACTCGATACTCCATACTCTCACGCACATCTTACTCCCGTGCCACGGCTTCTCTCCACCCTTCTCCTCCTGCCCCTCTCGCTCCTCGCCGCGGAACGCCCCTCGGCCGGCGCGATTCGCTGGGATGCTTGGAGTGGTGGCGGCGTGACCGAACAGGTCGAGCAGACGCTCAGCCCAGAGAAGTATCGCTTCCGACTGCCGTGGTTCGCGGTGGTCGACACGGCCGGCCGTGCACATATCAAGGGCGCCGCTGATGGCGTCATGGAGCAGGAGATT
>CAIKRN010000208.1 GCA_903829855.1 uncultured Opitutia bacterium | reverse complement strand
GTTTCGGAAGACATGGGCGGATTAAGCGGCGAACGCCTTGAGGCGGGCGAGGGTGGTATCGCGGCCGAGGACGCGCAGGACGCCCAGCAGGTGCGCACCGCCACCTTGGCCGGAAATCGCAAAGCGGGCCGGTGCAAAGTAGTCGGTCGGTTTGCGTTCGTTAGTGGCGCCGACGGCGGCGAAGGCGGCTTCGAGTGCAGGCTCGGTCCATTCGGCAGCCTCGAGCGTGGGCAGCAGTTCGCGGATACGGGCAACAGGGTCGCCACCCTTCTTCTTGAGGTTGGCCATGGCCCCCTCGTCTTTCTTGAAGTCAGCCGTAAAGAAGAAACCCATGAACTCAGGCAGGTGTTCCAGTGAGATGACTTTTTCCTGCACGATGCCGAGGACTTCGGCCAGGCGAGCTTCCGAGACGGAGGCATCGATGGTCTTGGTTTCAATCAGGATCGGACGGGCGAGCGTGGCGAAATCGGCGGCGGGCAGCAGGCGAAGCGTCTGCGCGTTGATGTGCGACATCTTGCGTTCGTCGAAGCGGGCGTTGGATTGGTGCACCGCGGAAATCTCGAACTGACGGATGATTTCGTCGATCGGGAGCACTTCCTTGCCGTCGGCAGGCGTCCAGCCGAGCAGGCAGAGGTAGTTGCGGACGGCGGCAGGCAGGTAGCGGCGCTGCTGGTATTCCTCGATGAGGGCACCCTTGTCGCGCTTGGACATCTTGCCCGGCCCATCCGTTTTGAGGATGAGTGGAATGTGGGCGTATTTCGGAGGCTCGACGCCGAAGGCCTTGAAAATCTCGAGATGCTTCGAGGTATTGGAGAGGTGATCTTCGCCACGGATGACGTGGGTGATCTTCATCTCAATGTCATCGACAACGTTGACGAAGTGGAAGACCGGCTCGCCGTTGGAACGGAAGAGTACGAAGTCGCGATCCTCGGCGCGGGCGACTTGTCCGCGGACCATGTCATGCAGTACCATCGGGGCGGCATCGACCTTTTCGATTTCCTTCTTCAGGTGGTCATCGAAGACGGTGGAGCGGGCGCCTTCGAGGCGGAGCCACCAGGCGCCGTCTTTTTCATAAGCGCGTCCCTTGGCGGCCAGCTCTTTCAGCTTCGCCTGATAAAGTTCGGTACGTTGGGATTGGAAGTAGGGACCATACTCACCGCCAACGGAGGGTCCTTCATCCCAGTCCATGCCGAGCCAGTGCATTGAATCGAGGATGACTTGGAGGAAGGCTTCCGAGTTTCGTTCCTTGTCCGTATCTTCGATGCGGAGGATGAATTTACCTCCCGTGTGGCGGGCGTAGAGCCAGTTGAATAGGGCCGTGCGGGCACTTCCGATGTGGAAGAAGCCAGTGGGGCTGGGGGCGAAGCGGACGCGAACCTGGGACATCGGGAAGGGGAGAATAAGAGGGCCGGAGGGCCCGAAGGAAAGGCGTAAGGGGGGAAGGGGGGTAGGGCAAGAAGGGAGGGCGTCCCTAATGCACGGGGGACAGGTTGCTGGGCACAAAAAAGGGCAGGGGGTGAGCCTGCCCTTTCTGTCCAATGGTCGAGGGCTTACTTTTTCTCGATGGGAGTTAAGTCGCGGAGCAGGCCGCCGCCGATGCGGTTAGCGTTACTTTGGGAGACGCGCTGAGCGAACAGGCGACCTTCTTCAACGCCGGCGTTATCCTTTGGCATTTCAGATTTTTCAGCTCGGATGAAGATGTAGTCGCCGGAAATCGTCCGGATACCAGGGGTGACTTTATGCACGCCAGCGGTGGCGATGGTCAGGCCGGTATCTTCATTTGGGCTGTTGAGGGCTTCGGGAAGGTTGACGATCGGGAAGGCGGGTGGCGAGGTGAGCACGAGGCCGTGGGCCTTGGCGCTCTCGGCGAAGCTTTTCCCTTTGGCAACTTCAGCCTGAATGGCTTCGCCCAACTTGGCGATTTCCACGGAGAGCAGGCGATTGCGGGCCGAAGCTTGCCAGTTTTCGATGGCCTTGGTTTTAACTTCTTCAAAGGCCGGCAGTCGGTCGGGCGTGCGCTTATTAAGGAAGACGAAGACGGCTCCGGCTTCGTTCGGATAGACAGGCGTGCGCCATTCTTTTTCGGTGAGTTCGCCAGCTAAGCGCAGGGCCGCCGCGGGAATTCCGGCGACGGTCGGGGTGTTGCCCGAGTCGAAGGTGGCAATGGTGGTCAGCTTCGCGTTCTTGGTCTTCAGCCAGGCGGTAAACTTGTCACTGTCGACCTTGACGGCATCAAGGGCCAGATTTTCCGCGAGGTCATTGTCGATGTCGCCGACGAAATTATGAATCGCGCGTTCTTTGCGGACTAGGGGTTCGAGTTCGGCACGCTTCGCGAGGGCCTGCTCCTTGATTTTGCCCGCGGTGAATTTGAATTTATCGGCCACATTGTAGCCCATAGTCTCAATCTCTTCATCGCTGACCGGGGCGGTGTCGAGGACGACTGAGACGGGGGAGATGACGACGGCGGTGGCGGCGATTTTGGCAGGGATGCGGTAGTTTTCCGTGTTCGCGGCGAAGGCCAGTTTGGCCTGGGCTTCATCGACTTTGACCTCGGGCTTGAATTTGGAAGAATCAAAGCGAGCGACGTCTACCGTCCACAGCGAGCGGACGCGTTCGACGATGCGTTTCACTTGGCCGGTGGTGGCGTGGCCGGGGCCGGCGAGGGTGATCATCGCCTTATTGATGCGCCAAGAATCCTTAATGAAGATCTCGAAGCGGGTGCGGGTTTCTAGGTCGGAGGCGTTGAGTTGCTTGGAGGCCAGGTCGATGAACTTATTTAAAGCATCGCCGGCGTCCTTGGTCTCAGGGGCCGAGGTTGCTTCCCGGGCGATTTTCCGAATCTCGGTTTCGGAGGGGCTGGGGACGCCCAGGGAGTTAGCTAATTCCAATTCGGCCACCCACTGCTTGTAAGCTTCTTCGCCGCCGCCCATGCGTTGGCCGGAGAAGAAATTGGCGTCGGCGAAGCGACGGCGAAGGGCTGGGTCATTCAGGTCCACGCCCATGTACATATAGGAGCCGTTGCCCTTGAGTGCACCGCGACCGGCGAAGCCGTAAAAGACGAAGGACACGACGATGATCACCAGCAGGAAGCTGAAGATCAGACGGTGGTGTTTGCCGGTGGCGTTCTGGAGCCAAGTAATCATTCGGTCAACCTACCCTAGCCTTTCGGCGGGTGTCAATCAGTCCAGCGGCTTGCCCCTGCGCTTGCATCCCGCAGGGTTATTAACATCCCTTGGGGAGTGCCCAAACCCCTCCAATGCATCGTCGCAGTGGCCCGAAACGGGGTTATTGGCGCCGCGGGCAAGCTTCCTTGGCATATCCCGGAGGACTTGGCCTGGTTCATGGAGCAGACGGCGGGCGGGGTGATGATCGAGGGGCCCGCCTGCTATGCCGAACTCGGCCGAGCGTTGCCGGGTCGTGGGACGGTTGTCGTGTCGCGTGATGCGGCTCGGGAGTTTCCGGGCGCGGAGAAAGCCGCGAGCCTCGCGGAGGCGATCGTGATCGCCGACCGGATGGAGGGTTGGGCGGGGCCGATTTGGATTACGGGCGGCGAGCGCATCTACGCCGAAGGGCTACCGCTCTGCGACCGGTTGCTCATCACACGGATTGACCGCGACTTCGATGGCGACCGTTTCTTCCCCACTGATTGGCAGAGGGTTTTCACCAAGCTTGTTTCGTCTAAGTCGGGAAGCCAGGATGGGTTGGGGTATGCGTTTGAAGTTTGGGAGCGATAAACGCCCAAACTTCAAACGAGGGGACACGTGGGCAAGGGAGGATGATGCAAAGGGTAGGGCGGCCATTGCCATGGCCGCCGTTCGCCGAATGGTGAACGCAGGGTAGGGGCGTGGCTACGCCGCGCCCTTTGTCGTCGGGCATGACGTAGTCCTGCCCCTACCTATGGCCACCATTCGGCGGCCAAGAGGCCACACGGTCGTGATGGTAATCACGTCCCTACCCGATGTAGCTAGGACGCCACGCAGTCGTGCCCCTACCTCGTCCTTGCCCAGGTCGGCACACCCCCCATAGTTGCGGCATGCTGCTCCCCATGCTCCTGCTTGCCGCCATTCCTCCGACTATTTCCGATGAAGCGAAGGTGCCGCCGTATACGCTACCGGATCCGCTGGTCTGTGCGGATGGCCGTAAGGTGACGGATGCCAAGATGTGGAATGAAGTTCGTCGACCAGAGGTCTTCCGCCTGGTTGAGGAGAACATGTTCGGGCGCACGCCGGATACCCGTAAACTGCAGGCCGCCGCGGTGACGGAAATGCGCGAGCAGGGTAAGGATGCTTTAGGCGGTAAGGCGACGCGCACGCAGTTCAAGGTCTGGCCAATCGGCAAGAAGGGTCCGTCATTCGACCTCCTGCTGTACACCCCCAATGCGGCCAAGAGCCCGGTGCCGGTGTTTGTGGGCCTGAGCTTCGGTGGGAATTACACCACCATCGAAGACCCAGCGGTCTTTCTCCCGTCCACGTGGGTTTCCAAGCAGTGGGCGTTGAATGATGGCAGCAATCGCGCCGACCCCAAGCTTCGGGGCGGCCAATCCCGGCGCTGGGAAATTGAGTATCTTATCGACCGCGGTTATGCAGTGGCCACGGCTTATTACGGCGATTTCGAAGCAGATTTTCCGGAAGGTTGGAAGGAAGGTTTTCGCGCGGCCATCTCCCCGGCGGGCGTGAACACGCAATGGAAGGATGGCGAATGGGCGGCCATCGGTTGCTGGGCTTGGGGGATGTCCCGCATGCTTGATGTCCTGGAAACGGTGCCGGCCGTCGACGCCCAGCGCGCCATTGCGCATGGCCATTCGCGCCTCGGTAAGGCTGGCCTCTGGGCCGGTGCTCAAGATCAACGTTTCGCTTTCGTGATTTCCAATGACTCCGGTTGCGGTGGGGCAGCGCTTAACAAGCGCATCTTCGGTGAGACCGTCGGCGTCATCTCAGGCTATTATAAAGGCCGCGGCTTCCCGCACTGGTTCACGGCGCGTTTTGCAACTTTCTCTGAGCGCGAAGAGTTCATGCCGCTCGACTCCCATTACCTCCTAGCCTTAGTCGCGCCTCGCCCGCTCTACGTCGCCAGCGCTAAGGAAGACAGTTGGGCAGATCCGGTCGGCGAATTTCTCGGTGCGGTGCATGCAGATCCTGTTTACCATGTGATGGGTCTGCCCGGCTTAGGCACCAAGGAGTATCCACCCCTCAGCAAGTCCGTTGGGACCACGGTCGGTTACCATGTGCGCCCGGGCGTTCACGATATCCTGTTAGAAGACTGGAAAAACTACGCGGATTTCGCCGACCGGGTGCTGGCCAAGAAATAAGGCGGCTGGCACAGGTCGCCTCGGGAAGGATTGACTAAGTATCAATTCGGAGGAATTTACCTCCTTCACGCTCCTGTATTTCAATGGATAGAATGCTAGCCTCCGAAGCCGGCGATTTGGGTTCGACTCCCAACGGGAGCACCACTTTGGGGCGAGCCTAGCTCGCCAGTAATAGGGGTAGAGGTTGGGGTAGGCGCGCCACCGCGTGCTGCCCTAGAGGGGGTGCACGATGAAACGCACCCTTCCCCTGGTTCGTCCTCAGGCTGCCACTTCCCGGTTCATTCCGCGCCGTCCCCATACAATGACGATACAACCGATGACGGCGTAGGCACAGGCGGAGCTGAAGAGCACCGGGCGGATGCCGAAGTGATCGGCAAACCATCCCATGATAAGACCCGCGAAGGGAAGGAAGCCGAAGAAACTCAGCCCGGCGATGGCCGAGACGCGTCCGCGGATTTCTTCTGGCGAACGCTCCTGCACGATTGTGTTAGCCAGTCCGACCAGCGTCGAGACGCCGAAGGCCAGGCAGGTCAGCGTGCAGGCCGCCCAGATGAAGACGTCGGCTTTGCTCAGGCTGATCAGCGCTCCGCAGATGATTGCCATCGTCATCGCGATGACCGTTTGCCGGGCCGCCCGCGGCAGGAACATGATTCCAATCGAGCCGATCACTGAACCGATACCGGAGCTAAACATGAGCAGCCCCATGTGCTGGGCATCGAGCTTGAGGACATGTTGGCCGTAGATTGGCAGCAGCATGATCATCGTCGGGAAGACGAAGAGGGTGTTCGTCGCCAGCAGGGTCACCATGGCGAAGCTGGTGGGGTCGTTGCGTAGGTGTTGGAAACCCGCGCCCATCCCGCCTTGACGTTTCTCTTCCTGCTCTTGCGTGCCTTTCGGTCGAGGAGGCAGTGTCGCCAGCGCGATCATCAGGGCGAGGAACGAGACCGCATTGAGGTAGAAGGCCCATTGGGCGCCGAGTGAACCAACCAGGAAGCCAGCGATAGCGGGGCCGACGAGGCGGGTGCCGTGGAAGACGGCACGGTCGACGGCGATGGCGCGGGCGACGTGTTCTTTGCCGACGAGTTCGGGGACGATGGCGGCGGCGGCGGGCATCTCGAAGGAACTGGAGACACCCAGCAGGGTCGCGCAGACGATCACATGCCACATCTGGAGCTGGTTCTGCGCGATGAGCGTACCCATGACGATGGCGAAGGCGATCTGCGCAAGTTGGCACGCCTGCAGAATGAAGCGTTTGTCGTATTTATCGGCGTACATGCCACCGATACGGAAGAGGATTAACATCGGCAGACCGCCGGCAAAATTAACCGCGGCGATGGCTAGGCTGCTGCCCGTGAGGCCGGCCATCACCCAGCCCTGGGCCATCGCCTGCATCCAAGTGCCCGTCATCGAGATCCCCTCGCCGAGCATATACCGGACAAACGGACCGTTCGGGAAGCGCGCGGCCGGGGTGGCAGGAGTGGCAGCGGGTTCGGTCATCGGCGATGCAAAGTTGGGGACAATGCCTCAAAGTGCAAAGGGAATGGTGTTGTTAGACCTAGGGCAGCACGCGGTGCTGCCCCTACCTCGCTGGCGGCCTACCTTTTATACGCCGCTTCCGTCGCCTTCCAGGCCGCGTCGACTGCCGGCTTCAGGACGCTGGCGATGGCCTTGTAGCCATCGACGTCGGGGTGCAGGTTATCCTTCAGGTAGCTGCCTGGTTTGCCTTCGCCGCTGGGCAGGTTGAGCGCGGGGTTGATGTCCACGAAGAAGAGGTTTTTGCCGTCCTTGCAGAGTTGAGCGAGCTGGCGGTTGTATTCATCGAGCAGGGGCCACTTGGCTTTGCGGGAAGGGGCGCGGGTGGTGGCGATGAAGACAAAGGCGCAATCGGGATTTTCTTTGCGGACGCGTTCGATGTATTCGCGGATGCGGCCGATCGGGGCGGCCGGTTCGTCGCCCGCATTCACGTCGTTGCCGCCACACTGGTAGGCAATCACACGCGGGTGGTAGGGTAGCGTGATGCGGTCCATGTAGCCGTTGACTTCGGTCGTATAGGAGCCGCCAAAACCACGATTAATCACTGGGTAGGGTTTCATCTCCTCGGCGACGTTCTTCCACATGCGGAGCGTGCTGGCGCCGCTGAAGAGCAGGGCGTGCTGGGGCGGAGGGTTGGCCTTATCGGCGGCTTCGAAGGCGGCGATATC
>CAIKRN010000207.1 GCA_903829855.1 uncultured Opitutia bacterium | reverse complement strand
CTCTGCCTTGGGTAGGGACGGCTGTCCCCAGCCGTCCGTTCGCCGACCAACGCACCCACCTCGATCGAGTTCCTCTTCTCTCTCTGGTCAACGGCGGGTTGGGGACAACCCGCCCTACCTTGAGACCGCTGCACAAAAACAAGGAACCAAGAACGAATAACGCCCCCGCCTCTGCCCTCTCCTGCTTCGCAGCTGTTCACCATGCCAGCATATTACCACGCGACTCCAGCGCGCCCAGCAGACCCCCGCCTCCGGCCGTAGGCACAAAAAACCCGCCACTTTCGCGGCGGGTCGATTCGGTCCCGGTTGCCCGGTTCCTGAAGTAAAAGCCGATTAGGCCTTAACCTTCTTGTCCTTCTTCTTTTCGTCGGCAGCAGCGCCAGCGTCGACAGAGAGGGCCTTGGTCTTCTCGTGGACAGAGGCTTCAACCTTCACAGCCTTACCAACGAGTTCCTTGAGTCCGTCAGCACCCTTGGTTTCAGGGGTGATGGCGATGGTCTGGTCCTTACCTTTGACGGTGACGACGATTTCCTTCTTTTCGGCGTCGTAGGACTTGAGGGTACCTTGGGAGGTAGCAGTCTTACCGCAACCAGCCTGGGCGGCGGCAGCGAGAGCGAGGACTGACAGGATGCTGAGGATGTTCTTCATAGTATGTTCTTAGGGGAGAAGTTGTTTTTTGGGACAATTCCTTAGGGAAAGCAAACAACAATCTGGGTTGAATCCCCTAACGTGGAACACATCTTGCGGGGATGAAAAGATCGCGCCCCCTCCTGTTTGCCGTGTTTGTGGCCTTTTTGGGGGTATTTTCCAGTCCACTGAGGGGCCATTCAATCCCAGAAATCCCCGTTCGTGCCGACTTTAAATCAGGCGGAGAAGTCGAAATTTCGGTCGAAATCAACCCCCGCAACTGGGAAGTCAGCCCCGCCGAAGCCCCCTCCTTGGAATACAAGGCCTTCCTGATCATGCCCAAGGCTAAGAAGGATGAGCTCCTCCAACACACCAAGGACTTCATTGCGGACTACCTAGAGTTCACCTTCGAACCCCTCGGCCGGGTGCAGCCCGACTTCACTTTCGATTACGTCGCCGAAACCAGCAAGCCCCTCAAGGCGCTGACCGATGCGGTGGTCGTCCGCGGCAAATGGAAGACCACCCTGCCCGCCGGGCTGACCGGCTGGAAAATCGCCTCCAAGCGCGGCCACAAGGTTTCCGTCGTCTTTATTAATATTATCAACGGCCAGGAACACCCTCGCGTGAACGTGCTCTTCCCGGGCGAAACGAGCTTCACCCTCGACCTCACCGGACTCGCCGCCGGAATCCCCGCGAAGGCCACCGCGGGCTCGGTCTCGGCCAGCGGCGACAACCACGGCGGCTGGCATACGTTCACCAACTTTCTCGGCAATGGCTATGAACACGTGCTCCCCGTCTCCGAGATGCGCACCGACTTCACGAAGATTATCGAAGGGCTTGATCACATTCTTTTCGTCCTCAGCCTTTTTCTTTTCAGCCGTTCTTGGCGACCAGTCGTGACTCAAGTCACGGCCTTCACCCTAGCCCATTCCCTCACGCTGGGACTCGCCGCCGCCCACCTCATCCATGTACCGTCCAAAATCGTCGAGCCCATCATTGCGCTCAGTATCGCGGCGATGGCGCTGGAGAACATCTTCCGCCCCCGCTACTCGAACTGGCGCATCGTCATCGTGCTCGTCTTCGGGGCCTTCCACGGCCTGGGCTTCGCCACGGGCCTCAACGAGAAGATTGATGTTTCAAACTCCTTTTTAATCGCCCTAACAGGCTTCAATCTCGGCGTCGAAGGCGCCCAGCTCACCATCATCGCCCTCGCCTTCGCCTTTACATTCTGGATCAAGGACGAAGTCCGCTACCGTCGCTGGCTGGTCATCCCCGTTTCCTGCGCCATTGCCATCACGGGCATTTACTGGACGGTTCAGCGTCTCTCAGCCTGAGGTCACCTGAGGCCGAGCGGGGTTCCGGACATCCGAATTCTCTGGTTCTGGTAGGGCGGACCCTCCGAGCCCGCCGCCCGCATTACCCCCATGCCAACCCCTCACCTCGTGACCGTCACGGTGGTCACGGCGTTGCGAGTCGGGTCGTAGACCTTTCCGGTTAACTGGACACCGGTAACCGTGAAAGTGATGCTGCCCTTCTGGGCCACCGGCATGCGCGGGGTGACGACTTCGATTTGGCCGAGGCGATCCGTCCGCGCCTGGACCTTGCCGCTCGCGAGCCCGGTGGCAGTCAGCGAGACAGTCGCACCTGACACGGGTTTTCCAGCCCTATCCACAATGGTGATGAGACAGTAAAAATAACCCTGCGGCGCCAAGGGGTGATACTTGTTCACGACACTATCGTCGTCATCGCCATCATGATCCGATTCGCGGCGCACGGGGCGACCATTGACGATGTCATACCAGCCCGCCTTCATCGCACCGACATCGATGCTGTTCGTGGCCACAGGCGGCGGCGTTACGGGAGGCGGCGTTACGGGAGGCGGCGTTACGGGAGGCG
>CAIKRN010000206.1 GCA_903829855.1 uncultured Opitutia bacterium | reverse complement strand
TGGTTGAAGAGCCAACTGTCGGGCGGGTCAGACCAGTCCTTGCCAATCACTGCCATCGCTTCGGTGCAGACTTCGCACAAAGTCGCGTGCAGCTTGCGCGCCGACTTCGGACCAAATGATCCTGCCTTCGATTGCGGGTGAAAGCCGGCGCGCCAGAGAACTTCATCCGCCATCCAATTACCAATCCCCGGGAAGCGCTCCTGCATGAGGAGCACCGGCTTGATCGCCGTCCGCGCGCGGCGACGTAGGAAGGCCTCGACGACTCCGACGGTGAACTCCGGTGAAAGAATGGCCGGCGGAATCTTTTCCCACCAAGGCGGTTCGCCCGCTCCTTGCCAGAACTGGATGAGGCCAAACTGACGCGGATCGACGAAGACTAATTCCTTCCCGCCCGACATCGTCAGCTTGAAGTGATCATACGGTGTCGGCTCGCGATCGGCGCCGCCGGCTTCAAGTCGACCCGTCATCCCGAGGTGCACGCCGATCCAGACGTTACCTGAAAAGCGGAAAGCCATCTGCTTCGCCGCCGCGAAGGACTCGATTAACTTCGCTCCCGTGAGCGCCGTGGTCATCGCCTTCACGTCCAGGCCGCGTCCGATACGCGCCTTAGGATTCAAGAAAACCTTCGTGGCCTTCCGGCCGATGCCTGGATTCCAGCGGCGGCGGAAATATTCGACTTCGGCGAGTTCGGGCATGCAGGGATGTTTAATGCACCTCGTTTGTCCCTTAACCGCAAGCCGATGCCTAAACTTGGACAGATTCGGACAAGGACCGCATTCCAGAGCCTGTTTTTGTGCAAGCACCCTGAATAAGGCCTCTCGGCATGCGAATTGCTGAGATTAGGCATGGGTACAAACTTGCCGACCATCCTGCCGATGCTCCGATTCTGGATCATCATCCTGGCCTGTGTCCTCACGAGCATCACCGCCCAGGCACACCCGGGACACGAAGGGGGACATGACGGCGACGAGTTCGTCTGGACGGCCGACCATCTCGCACGCCACCCGGCCGCGACCCTCCTAATCTTGGCCGCGGTTGCGCTACTCGCCTGGGGCGCTTTCCGAATTTTCTCCGCGACGCAACGACAGGTCAAGGCCGCCGCAGCCCACAACCCAGTCGCGGATAAGACAGTCTAAGTGTCGACCGAAGGTTCGCCAGGGTATCGCGTAGGCGAATCGGATCAGGGGAAATAATTCGGATGCACCAGCCGATTGTGCGAAGTCGGCTGACGCCTAGCCAGACGCCATCGCGATGGAGCGACGTAACCTCAGCCCTCCAAGCCGGCGTTACTTCATCCGTCGCGGGCAATAGGACAATATTCGCGAAACAGGATCCCGGACCTGTCCCCGAGAATTCCGCCAGTGAGCGAAGCGAGGCACCCGTCTGGTCGAAGCGTTCGCGCATGATGAGTTCGCCTGCGCGGCGCACGGTCAGCCCGAGCACGAGGCGGTCCCAGGACCAGGCCTCGCCGTGGGCAAGTCTTCCGGGCATCAACTGATCGATGAAGAGTAGGGTCGATCCTTCGGCTGCGTCGATCGTGGTCTCCTGGAAGTAGGTCGACCCGCGGTGAGGCACGATGGGCTCCAGAAAGACCTCCAGCGTCGCGTCGCGGGCTACGGCGAAATGTTGACGGCCTGTCGCGTGCCCGCCTTCGGTCATGCGAAATAAACGGCTGGCACTTGGCGTGGTGACGAGCAAGGCCGCACCGGTGTCGACCGTGATCGACGACTCGAGCCGATCTCCCTCAAGGATGCCCGCCGTTGGGTTGACGACCTGGACGTGCAAGACTTCCGCGTCCGGATCCCAGTTCGGCTTACTCAGGTGGAATGGGGCGCAGAAGGACTGTGAGGATAGCGCCGTACTGCCGTCGGTAGCCCGGACGGCGCGCAGATGGAGATGTCCGTCGAGTGCGTTCACGAAGCGCGGGATTCGCGGGCGAAGAGAACTTCGCGTTCAATCCAGGCAATAACCTGGTCGAGGTTGTGATGCCGCTTGAGGTCACAGAAGACAAATGGGCGATTCCCGCGCTGGACCTTGGCATCGCGATCCATGACCGAAAGATCGGCTCCTACGAGCGGAGCGAGGTCGATCTTATTGATAATGAGCAAGTCGCTATGGCGAATGGCTGGACCGCCCTTACGGGGGATCTTCTCCCCTTCGGCGACATCAATCACGTAGATGAAAGAGTCGACGAGTTCGGGTGAGAACGTCGCGGTGAGGTTATCGCCGCCGCTCTCAACAAGCAGGAGCTGTAGATCGGGGATGGCCGCCTCGAGCTGCTGGCAAGCCTGTTCATTCATCGTCGTATCGTCGCGGATGGCCGTGTGCGGGCAGCCGCCGGTCTCAACCCCGAGGATACGGCCCTCCGGAAGTGCGGCGTGCTTACGGAGGAACTCGGCGTCTTCCGAACAGTAGATGTCGTTTGTTACGACCGCCATCGAGTAGCGCTCGCGTAACGTCTGACAGAGGCGAAGGCAGAGCATCGTCTTGCCGGAGCCGACCGGGCCGCCGATGCCGATGCGAGGAGAGCGTGGAGGTATCATGGTCGTCAGGAAATGAAGAGGCGGGCGTTGGCGGTCTCGTGGCGGGCCGAAGCCGCGTCGAGCCAAGGATTGAACCAGCCGATCTCATCGAGCGGCAGCTCGCAGGCGGGGCCCACCATCGCGGGGCAGAGCGACACCATCTCGGTGAGCAGGCTTTGCGCGGCGTTCTGGCCAAGGCGGAGGAGCTTCGTGGCCGCGGCGATTACGCCGGCGACGGAGGCATAGCAGACCGCGGCCAGCACGGCCGCGAGGGGGGCGCCATGGACGCGGGCCTCGAGCGCGGCCGAGACGGCGGTGCAATGCGGCCAGGACCCTTCGCCGGCCCGACGCAGGAACTCCCGGGCGAGTTCGGATTCATGCACGTTCGCTAAGAGTTCAGCCCGCTGACGACCAATGGCTTCGGCGGCGGAACGCAGTTCGCGCGGGGCGCGCAGCGCGGAGGCCAAGACGCAAACCTCGGCCACGGCGAACCAATCGCGGGCGCCAAAGGCCTCCCATGCGTGGGCGGAGAGTGGCAAGTCGACGTTGCGCAACGAGGGCAGCACGGAGTTTAGCAAGAAAGCCCGCAAGGTTGCGCGATCGCGGACCGCGCCAGCGTCAATCATTCCTTCGAGCCCGAACGAATGCGCGTACGATCCCGTCGGATAGAGTGAATCGGAAGCCTGGAGCAGTCCAAGCAGCCAACCGGTATCAGTGCTGGTGGCTGGTGCCAAATTCATGAGCAGGAAGTGGGCCGCGGGCGAAGTGCCCGGGGCGGAAGACAAGCATGTCGGCGGAGAATGGCAGGCGGAGTTTCTCGAGCAGGCGGCGGGCGACGGGCGAATCGGTAACAATTAGGCGGCCGGGTTCGGTGGAGGCTTCGAGGTGGAGGTTGCCAAACGCCCAGCCAACGCCGGCGGCGGCGGATCCTGCCATGTCAAGTGAGACGCAGAGCACTGGCTCCGGAGTCTGGCGAATGACATACCGTACCTCGGCCGCCTGCAGGATGGTGTCACCGTGCTTAAAAGGCTTTTCCAATTCAAAACCGAAAGGCGTGCCATCTTCGGCCGTGGTCCTCCAAAGCCGCTTCGCCACGTCGCGACGTTCCGCGCGCACCGGGATTTCTTGGAGAGACAGATCGGGTACTTCGATGGGGCCGCGAACTAGGCAGAGGATAGTCATCTCAGAAAAGGTGGTAGCGCTGGGCGAGGGGCAGCACCTTGGCGGGCTCACAAGTCAGGTGGACGCCGTCGGCAGTTACCCGGTAAGTCTCGGGATCGACCAGGATTCGTGGCATAGCGGCGTTGTGGACCATGTCCGTTTTACCAATCTTCCGGCAGTGGCGGACGGCTTCGAGGCGCCGACTTAATCCAATTGAAGATGGCCCGAGTGGATCAGCAAGCGATGCTGCGCTGACGAATGTCATACTCGTGCGATTCATGGCCTTGCCCGTGCCACCCCACTGCGGGCGATAAAACGTCGGCTGCGGAGTCGGAATGGAGGCGTTCGGGTCGCCCATGTTGGCCCACGCGATGAAGCCGCCGCGCAGGACCATCTCCGGCTTCGCGCCGAAGAGCGCCGGCTTAAACACCACAAAGTCGGCAGCCTTGCCGACCTCGAGTGAGCCGACCACATGGGCGATGCCGTGCGTGATGGCTGGGTTAATCGTATACTTGGCGAGATAACGTAAGATGCGGAAATTATCGGCCGCGGGATGCGACCCACCCGACAGATTGCCAAACTGCTCCTTCATCTTATGGGCAGTCTGCCAGGTACGGCAGACCACTTCTCCAATGCGGCCCATCGCCTGCGAATCGGATGACATCATTGAGATCGCCCCAAGGTCATGTAGGCGATCTTCGGCGGCGATGGTCTCGGGGCGAATGCGGGATTCGGCGAAGGCTACGTCCTCGGGGATGCGCGCGTCGAGGTGATGGCAGACCATGAGCATGTCGAGGTGCTCGTCGATGGTGTTGACCGTGAACGGGCGCGTCGGGTTGGTGGACGACGGCAGCACGTTCGGTTCGCCGCAGACGCGGATGATGTCGGGGGCGTGGCCGCCGCCGGCGCCTTCGGAGTGATAGGTGTGTATCGCGCGCCCCTTGAACGCCGCCAGTGTCGTCTCGACAAATCCTGCCTCATTAAGCGTGTCTGTGTGGATGGCCACCTGGACATCGAGCTCATCGGCGACTCCCAGGCAGGTATCAATTGCCGCTGGGGTTGTGCCCCAGTCTTCGTGAAGCTTCAGGCCGATAGCACCCGCGCGGACCTGCTCGCGAAGCGGACCCGGCGTCGAGCAGTTGCCTTTTCCGAGAAAACCAAAATGGACCGGATAAGATTCCGCCGCTTCGAGCATCCGGTGGAGATTCCAAGCTCCCGGCGTGCAGGTCGTGGCCAGCGTGCCATGTGCGGGACCAGTGCCTCCACCGATGAGGGTCGTGATGCCCGAGCTGATGGCTTCATCTACCTGTTGCGGACAGATGAAGTGGATGTGCGTATCGATGCCGCCCGCGGTGACGATGCAACCCTCGGCGGCGAGGACTTCGGTGCACGCACCAATGATCATCGGATTGGGCTTACCGGTGGCGGGGTCGGGGTAGGCGGAGCCAAGGCCGGACTGGATACCTGGATTGCCGGCATGGCCGATGCCGACGATGCGGCCACCCTTCACGCCGATGTCAGCCTTAATGATGCCCAGTACCGAATCGAGGATGAGGGCGTTGGTGACGACGAGGTCGAGCGACTCCGCATCGGAGGCCGTGGAAGACTGGCCCATGCCGTCACGGATGACCTTGCCGCCGCCAAACTTAACCTCATTTCCGTAACCACCGACGCCGGCAACGAGGTCGGCTTCGACTTCAGCAAAAAGATTCGTGTCACCGAGGCGTACTCGGTCTCCCACAGTCGGTCCGTACATCTCCGCGTACTGGCGTCTGGATAATCGAAGGGACATAAAATTAGAGGGGGCCGTTTACCATGCCGTTAAAGCCGTAGACCATGCGACGTCCGGCTAAAGCGACGAGCGTGACGCGACGTGTGTCGCCAGCCTCGAAGCGTACGGCCGTGCCGGCGGCGATGTTGAGGCGGAATCCGCGGGCGGCAGCGCGGTCGAACTTCAGCAACTCATTGGCTTCGGCGAAATGAAAGTGGGAACCGACCTGCACCGGGCGATCGCCGGTATTGGCGACTTCTAAGGTGATCTCCTTCAGTCCAACGTTGGCTTCCAGGTCCGGCGCCTTGGCCGGTATGATTTCTCCGGGTTTCATGGGCGGATGGGATTATGGACCGTGACGAGCTTCGTGCCGTCGGGGAACGTGGCCTCGACCTGGACGTCGTGGATCATCGACCCAACGCCTTCCATGACGTCGGTCTCCTTAAGGATGGTAGTGCCGTAGGACATCAGTTCGGCGACCGTGCGCCCATCACGAGCGCCTTCCATGATCTCATAGGTGATGATAGCAATCGTTTCGGGATAATTGAGTTTTAAGCCGCGGGCCTGCCGTCGACGGGCAAGATCGGCAGCGACAACAACCAACAGTTTTTCGCGTTCGCGGGGGAGGAGATGCATGGTTTTAGACCTGAAGGTGGAGGCGTACGACCTCATCGCTGAGTTCGGCAATGGCGCCGGAGGAGACGACCGCTCCACGGTCGAGGGCGTAGTAGCGATCAGCGACCGCGCGACAGAAGTCGACGTACTGCTCCACAAGTAGGATGGCTAAGCCCGTACCATCGGAGCGCGGAATCGTGCGGAGGAGGCGTAGGGTGTCACCGATTTGTTCGATGATTGAGGGTTGGATGCCTTCGGTAGGTTCGTCGAGGATGAGCAGCTTGGGGTCGCACAAGAGTGCACGGCCGATGGCCAACTGCTGCTGCTGGCCGCCGGAGAGCACTCCGCCCTTGCGACCGAGCATTTCCTTTAGGACTGGGAAGAGTTCGTAGACGCGCTCGAGGGCGTTCGCGGCTTCGGCGCCCTTGCGACCATGGACCACGAGGCCGATGCGAAGGTTCTCTGCCACCGTCATGTGCGGAAAGATGTCACGGCCCTGTGGAACGTAACCGATACCAAGCCGGGCCCGAACGTCGGTCGCGAGGCGATGGATCGGCTTTCCATTGAAGACAATCTCGCCCGTGCGTAGCGGTAGGAGTCCCGTAATAGTCTTAAGCGTGGTGGTCTTCCCCACACCATTGCGTCCCATGAGCGCAACGACCTCGCCGGGACACACTTCGAGTTCAACGCCACGGAGGATACGCGAGCCCGAGATATCGGCCTCGACGGACTTCAGGTGCAGGAGTGTGCTCATCGGGTGCCGTGTTTGCCTCGGCCCAGGTAGACCTCGCGGACGCGCGTGTCGGCTTGGACGTCGTCGAATTTCCCTTCGCAGAGCAAGGCTCCCTGATGAAGAACGGTGACCCGTCCGTTGGCAGCGATCTGTTTCACGAAGGCCATGTCGTGCTCGACCACCACTAGGCTGTGCTTGCCCGCGAGGGACAGTAACAGCTCGCCCGTTCGATGGGTCTCCTCATCCGTCATGCCAGCGGCAGGCTCATCAACGAGGAGGACTCGTGGCTCCTGGGCGAGGAGCATGCCAATTTCCAGCCACTGCTTCTCGCCGTGGGCGAGAAGACCGGCTTTCCATTCACCTTTCGCCTCCAAGCGGATGAGCTTCAATAGTTCGTCGATACGATCTGTGTCGGTCGAGTTCAGCCGGTGGAAGAGCGAGGCGAAGACACCACGGGTGCCGCGAAGCGACAGGATAATGTTTTCGCGGACCGTGTGCTCGGCGTAGACGCTGGGTGTCTGGAACTTCCGCCCGATGCCGAGGCGATTGATCGCCACCTCGTCGAGCTTCGTCAGGTCATACGTATCGGCCGGGTCGGTGCCGAATTCGATCTTTCCCTTGTCAGGCTGAGTGCGACCGGTGAGCAGGTCGAAGAAGGTGGATTTGCCTGCGCCATTCGGTCCGATGACCGTGCGGAGTTCACCTTCGAAGAGATAAAAGTTGAGGTTAGAGATGGCCTTGAAGCCATCGTAGGTCTTCGAGACGTCTTCGACCGTGAGGAGAGGATGGGCCATGGGTCAGGCGGCGGGGGCCGGCGTGGGGGTGGGGCGGAATCTCTGCCAGAGTCCGCGAAGTTTTTCGGGCAGGCTGACGAGTCCGCCTGGAAGGAAGAGCACCACCAGCAGGAAGAGGCCGCCGAGCAGGATAAGCCAAAGGTCGGGAATCGCGCGGGTCGCGTAACTTTTGAGCATATTCACGAAGACGGCGCCAAGGATCGGCCCGAGCAGCGTGCCACGGCCGCCGACGGCAACCCAGACAATCGCCTCGAGCGACTTCTCTGGCGTCATGTCGCTAGGATTGATGATGCCGACCTGCGGCACGTAGAGGGCGCCGCCGATGGCGGCGATCAGGGCGGCGAGCACGAACAGGAAGAGCTTAAAGGCCGGTGTGGCGTAACCGCTGAAGAGCGTCCGGTTCTCGCCGTCACGAATTGCACGCTGGACTAGGCCGAACTTCGTGCCCTCCAGCCAGCGCAGGAAGATCACCACCCCGATGAGCATGACCGCCGTCGCAATGAAGAGCCCGCGCTGGGTGGCCGGCTCCCGGAGCGAGAATCCTAGCTCCGCCTTGAAATCGGTGAAGCCGTTATTGCCACCCATTAGGGTGTTATTACGAAAGAAGATGAGTGCCCCGGCGTAAGTCAGGGCCTGCGTGAGGATCGAGAAGTAGACGCCTTTGATGCGCGAACGGAAGGCCAGCCAACCGAAGATGCCGGCGATGATTCCCGGCAAGAGGAAGGCCATCAGTATCGCGAAAGAGAAATTCTCAAAGGGCTTCCAGAAGCCGGGCAAATCCGTCCAGCCGAGGAAAACCAGAAAATCTGGAATCGGCTTATGGTACTGCCCTTGATCGCCGATCATGCGCATCAGGTACATCCCATGCATGTAGCCGCCTAGAGCAAAGAAGAGGCCCTGGCCGAGTGAGAGTAGGCCGGTGCCGCCCCAGAGGACGTTCACCGAGAGGGCGAGCAAAGCGTAGCACAGGTACTTACCCCAGAGGTTGAGCGTGAAGTGATCGATTGCACCAAAAACGTCGAGCATCGGCATGATCAGTACCGCGAGGACTGTGAACGCCAGGAGCGCAGCGACGGTATCGCTGGGCGGTGCGGGCGGTGCGTATTTTTCGGAAGATGCCATGGTTCAGTCGAGGCTGCGGGTTCGCGCGGCGAAGAGGCCGGATGGACGCCACTGCAAGAAAAGGATAATGACGCACAGCACCAAGATTTTGCCGAACACGGCGGAGTCTTGCGCGAGGTTCTGGAGGGCGCCCCCCACGAAAGGCACATTGGCCAGGGCGCCGGCAACCATCGGAGAATACTGCTGCGTAAACTGATCGAACGAGCCGATGCCGAGGCCGCTGATCACCGTGCCGACAAGGTCACCCACGCCGCCCACCACGACGACCATGAAGCTGTCGACGACGTAGGACTGACCGAGAGACGGTCCAACGTTGCCAATCTGGCTGAGGAAGGCGCCGGCGAGTCCGGCGAGTCCGCTCCCCAAGGCAAACGTCAGCATGTTGACGCGCTCCGTGCGTACACCCATGCAGGCGGCCATCGATCGGTTCTGCGTCACACTGCGGATGAGGAGGCCGACCGAGGTGCGGGTCAGCACCAGCCAGACGCCCACGACGATGAGGGTCGCGAAGCCGATAACAAAGACGCGGTTCCAACCAAGGAGGACATCCCCGACAATCCAGTTTCCGCTAAGGTAAACTGGGCTACCGACCTGAACGTTGTTCGCCCCGAAGGTGAGGCGCAGCAGCTGCTGCAGGAGGAGTGATACGCCCCAAGTCGCGAGGAGGCTCTCCAGCGGGCGGCGATAGAGGAACCGGATCACGCCACGCTCCAGCAAAATGCCCGCACCAGCGGCAACGAGGAAACTTAGCGGCAAGGCGAATAGGAAGTAGGACTCGCGCCACCAGCCGGTCGTATGCAGCCCCGGGAGATTAATTGAAACGCCAAAGGGTGAAAGCGCTAGGCCGTTAGCGAAAACATTCTGCACCACATATGTCGTGTAAGCGCCGATCGCGATCATCTCGCCGTGGGCCATATTAATGACGCCCATCAGGCCAAATGTGATCGCAAGCCCCAGGGCGACGATGATCAGAATACTCCCGAGGCTCAAACTGCGGAAAAGCGTGCCGCCGAAATCTACCACCGTCCGGTGCCGTTCTACAGCTAGCAACGCCGTGCGAGCGGCATCGGCTAGCCGCACATCCTTGAGGGTGGCGGGGTCTTTCTGTAGCGACTTGATGAAGTCTGTACTGGCGAGCGACTGGAGTGATTCGAGCTCACGTAAAGCGGCGAGGCGGATTTCAACATCGGGCGACTTTAAGCGCACCAGCGCCAAGGCCTCCCGCAGCGCCTTGATTACGGCCGGATCCGTCTCCAGGGGGAGCCGACGTTCCAACGCCGGAAGCTTCTCAACCTGCTGACCCTGCCCAATCGCGGCCAAGGCGCCCAATTTCTTTGCACGATTGGCCGAGGAAAGGTCGGTCAAATCGAGCACCGCCTTCATGATGCGCCGCAGGTTCGCGGAGTGGGCGACGGAGTTGAGATCGTCCGCCACCAACCGAAGGCCGATAGCCTTACCTGTGGCCACGGAAACGGCTACCTGGGCGCCCTTCCCGTCCTTAGCGCCCTCGAGTAAGACCGGGACCGCGGGGGCGCCCGTGGGCTCATAAAGATAAAGCCGATCTTTCCGCCATGCATCGAGCAGCGGCAGAATGGATTCATCGGCGCGCCCCATCAGTTCATTTAAAATCACCCCCTGCGCGCTTTCGCCCTTAGCGAGCGCGGCCCGGGCAATACTTACTCTCGCTTCTTCTGCCCCAAGTTTGGCGAAAAGACAGAAGAAGGCTGTAATTATGGAAAAAGTCTTTCGCACCGTGATTACTTGTGAGCAACTACCGTGCCAAAAGGAAGAGGGCGGACCCCCTCAGGTCCGCCCTCGCTATGAAGCACCGACGACTGACAAATCCGCGGCTTACTTGAACTTACCTTTCAGCCAAGGTTCACCGTAGACGTTATCGAAGGACTTCAGGATTTTGAACTGACCGTCTGCCTTCGTTTCGCCGATGAACACATTCTTGGTGAGGTGCATGTTGGGCTGGGTCGTGACCTTGCCGCCCGGACCGTCGAACGATACACCGGACTTCCAGGCATCACGGACCTTATCCACTTCGAAGGAACCTGCCTTCTCGACGCAAGCCTTCCAGAGGTAGACGCCATCGTAGGAGAGCACCATCGGGGAGCAGGTCACGCGGCCATCCTTGACGATACCCGGAACCGTGCTCTTGCCGAGCCAAGCCTGGAAATCCGCCACGAACTTCTTGTTAGCCGGGGACTTGATCGTCTGGAAGTAGGTCCAGCAACCGAGCTGACCTACGAGCTTGTCAGCCGGGAGGCCGCGAAATTCATCTTCCGAGATCGAGAACGAAACCACTGGGCAGGATTCTGCCGTGAGACCGGACGCAGCGTACTCCTTGAAGAAGGGCACGTTGGTATCGCCATTCAGCGTGCTAACCACCGCCGCGCCACCGCCAGCGGAGAACTGCTTAATCTCAGCGACAATCTGCTGGTAGTCCGTGTGACCGAACGGCGTGTACTTGCCTGCCGAGATAATCTTGCCGGAGGCATCCTTACGGAAGCCGCCACCAATATTCTCAAGGGCCACACCCTTACTCAGGAGGTACTCGAGCAGAACCAGGTTCGTGGTCTGCGGGTAGACGTAGTCGGAGCCCAGGAGGTAGAACTTCTTGACGCCCTGCGCCAAAAGGTAGTCAACCGCAGGGGTAGCCTGCTGATTGACCGCTTCGGCGGTGTAGGCGACATTCTTCGACTCTTCTTCACCTTCGTACTGGACGGGGTAGAAGAGGAGACCGTTGTTCTTCTCATAGACCGGGAGGACGGACTTGCGGGACACCGAGGTCCAGCAACCGAATGTCACAGCAACCTTGTCCTGCTCCAGCAACTGCTTCGCCTTTTCAGCGAAGAGCGGCCAGTTGGAGGCTCCGTCGACCACGACCGGCGTGATCTTCTTCCCGAGGACGCCACCCTTGGCGTTGATCTCGTCGAAGGTGAAGAGCAAGACGTCGCGGAGGGAAGTCTCCGAGATCGCCATCGTGCCCGACAGCGAGTGGAGGACGCCAACCTTGACGGTTTCTTCCGCCCGGGCGGGCGAAACGAGGGAGGCCAGGGCAAGAGCCCCAACAGAGAGCAGACTGGCGATTCGTGTGGTGGACATGGTGGGAAGCTGGGTGGTGAAGTCCTCCGCTTAGAACTTGAAGATCGTCTGCGCCGCCACGTAGGTGGCCGAGGGCGTCGAGCCGTACGCGGAGGTGTAAGAGACTTCAGCACGCACCGTGAAGTGGTCGTTTAGGGTATAGCTCGGGGAGAGCGTGTACTTCATGTTGCTGCTACCACCGGTAGGCAGGGTCTCGCTGATACGAGAGGTGAGCGACCACTTGGCATTGAGAGCCTTAGTGTAAGCCAAGAGCCACTCCGTGCCGACGCTCTCTTCTTTAATCACTTCAGCGCCGATTGAATCAGTCTTAGAGAGAGCATAGCTAGCCCAGAGATCGTAGAAGACCGTCTTGGTGGCGACTTCATCGGCGACACCGAACCAAATCGTCGTATCCTTAATACCCTTGTAGGTATAGTAGGCCTCGAGACCTGGCTTGCGGAGGTTGCCGTCGCCCTTGAAGAGGTCGGCGCCGTAGAGAGAATCAACCACGGCCAAACCCGCGCCGTAAGTGGCGGCGGAGTAATCAACTTTCACGCCGCTGTGGTAGGCTGGGACGGGGTTAAACTGCGCATAGGCATAGGAAATCTGTGCCATGTTCGGTACATCGAAAGCCTCATAACCCATGTAAGAGAGGAACTTCCCCGCCGTGACACTGAGACCGCCGCCGGCATCGACCGTGAAATAGGCGTCGAGCACATTGGTGGTGGATCCCGTGTAGTAGATACTGGCGTAACCCGTCACCGTTCCGAACTTACCCGTCGCGCCGAACTTGGCGGCCGTAATGCCAGCCGTACTCGTGGAGGGTGTGCCCGTGGTGTAGTCGGCCGTGGCCACCGCGTAACCATCGAAGGTCACCGCTGGAGCGGGAGCATCGGCGGCCTGAGCAGCGATCGAGGAAGCAGCGGCGAGGAACGCTACTGCGAGTTTGGTGTTGGTCTTCATGGTGGTAGTTTTGGTTGGTTGCTTGGTAGCGAGAGCCATTGAGCAACGGCCGTGCCAAAGCCTCTTTCCGCGTCGGGCGGGCGTAAAACGTGTCACGAATTAGTCACGCGTGCCGAAAGTCGGCGGGCGAGATTTACGATTGTGAGCAACTTGCGAAAAATTCGTCAGCCTGAGGACTGGGCCAAAGATTTTCCCGCTGGCTAAAAAGACGCACCCCCGCTTGATTCTATTCATGCACGATGCTGACCCCGCTCGCTACGCCCATTCGACATTCCAGGCGCGCTGCGGGAAGTCTGGCTTGCATCTCCCGAAGATCTCCCTGGGGCTCTGGCATAACTTCGGGAGCGTCGATGATTATGTGACGGCCCGCTCCATTGCGTTACGCGCCTTTGACTTAGGCGTCACGCACTTCGACCTCGCGAATAATTACGGACCGCTGCCCGGATCCGCGGAGGAAACCTTCGGCCGCATCCTGCGCGATGACCTCGGCAAGTATCGCGACGAGTTGGTTATCTCAACCAAGGCCGGCTATACGATGTGGCCCGGTCCGCATGGCGACTTTGGTTCGCGCAAATACCTGCTGGCCTCTCTGGACCAATCATTGGGGCGCATGGGTCTCCCGTACGTGGATATTTTCTACAGCCACCGCCGCGACCCGAACACCCCGATGGAGGAAACCATGGGCGCGCTCGCCCACGCCGTCCGCTCAGGGAAGGCCCTTTACGCCGCGATCTCTAATTATAATCCCGCCGACACCGCCCGGGCCTGTGCGATCCTCCGCGACCTCGGTACGCCCTGCTTGGTCCACCAACCTAAATATAGCATGTTTGAGCGCACTCCCGAAGCCGGCCTGCTCGACACCGTGGAGAAGGAAGGTATCGGCTGCGCGGTTTTCTCTCCCCTCGCCCAAGGCATGCTCACCAATCGCTATCTCCTCGGAATCCCGAAGGATGCCCGCGCCGGTAAGCCGCATGGTTTCTTGAAGCCAGAGCAGGTCGACGCGCTCCGCATGGAGAAAGTCCGTAAGTTGGCGAAGGTCGCCGAGGATCGCGGCCAACCGCTCGCCTCCATGGCCTTGGCCTGGGTGTTACGCGACAAGCGCGTGACCACCGCGATCATCGGTGCCAGTAAGGTAAGCCAACTTGAAGAATGCGTGGCCGCAGCTCACGCTGCACCTTTCGCGTCCGAGGAGTTAAAACAAATCGAAGCGATTCTGGCCGGCTAGCCGCCCACTCCGGGATTGTGCCAGCCGGGTTCGCTGGCAAGGTTGGTCACATGTCCGCCGGTGCCGCCCTCCCCTTCAAGATTAGCGTTCTCGTGTTCATGCACGACGAACAAGGACGGCTCTTACTCATTCAGCGCACCAAAGCCCCGAACATTGGCTGCTGGAGCCCCATCGGCGGCAAACTCGAGATGGCCACGGGCGAATCCCCTTTCGAATGTGCGGTGCGAGAAATTGCCGAGGAAGCCGACACCATCGTCGAAACCAAAGACCTGCATCTTTTCGGGATGATTTCCGAGAAAGGCTATGAAGGGCAGTCCCACTGGCTGATGTTCCTGTTCGATTGTCGCAAGCCGCTGGCTGGGCTACCCCAGACGATTGATGAAGGTAAGTTTGGGCTCTTCAGCCGTGACGAGATTAGCCGCATCAACGTTCCGGAGACGGACCTCACCCTCATCTGGCCGATCTACGATCAACACCGTCGCGGGTTTATCTCTTACCGAGCAGAATGTCATCCGGGTGAGCCGCTCAAGATGATCATCGAGGAAACCCGCGAACTTCCCAACCTGGACTGAAGATGGACGCCGCCGGATCCGAAGCTGAATTCAAGCGAACGAACCGCAAGCCGGCGTACCCAATCGGCGAAGAGCTCCGCGCTTACCTCTCGCGTGAGGGCCGGGAGGTAACGTTGCCCGTTTCCTACGCCCAACTCCGTAATTTCAGTGCAGCCATGCCGCTGCTCGAACGCGGGAAGGATACCCTCTGGGAGACTGTCGCTTACCCGCGAGATGAAATGGACCGCCTCTCCCAGGGTCTACTGGAGACCTACGCTCTCCTCCGGGGCGAAGGTGGCATGAAAGTGTTCAGCCACGTATATGTGGATCGGGTCGACTTCTGTTCCTTTGGCAACTCCCAGCCGTTCCGGGTTCGTATCGTCAACGCCTACAACGAAAACCACGATTACTTCTACGTGAAGATTGGCGACGCCTCGCGCGTCTGCGGGCTAGAGCTGGAGCACCTGCTCTCCCCGAACCGCATGCTTTACCTCACCTGGGGCGAAACTTTGGTCGAAGAACACGTGACTGGCATCCCGGGCGACATCTTCGCGGAAAAGTGGCTCGATGCGGATGGTCACCACCCTGTCCGCCTCGCCAAAGAACTCATTAAATTCGAGGAACGCTGCCTGGTCAGGCTTTTGGGCGACATGCGGGCCTATAATTTCGTTATCGCGGTCACCCCGGATTTTGACGCCACCGCCATCCGCGTGCGCGCCATGGATTTCGACCAGCAAAGCTATGATGGCCGGCTGCGTTTCTACCTTCCGGGCTCATTTAAGGAAAATCGGCCCTTCGCTCAGCTGTGCGCCAAGCATATTAACGCCGCTTCCGCCGCCCAATACCGCCGGGAGGAGCAGTCACTCATCCACCGCCGTCACCTTGCCGCACCCGACCGCGTGAAGGACTTGCTTGCCGCCATGCGAGCCAACCCCCTCACCACGAGCGAAAAGGCCAAGGAATTGGCCGACGGGTTGGCCGAATACCACCGGGACCCCGCTTTCCGCCAACATTCGGACATGGCGGGACTGATCGGCGAAAGTCTCTCCCGGCTAGATCAGGTTTTGCGCTCTTAATAGTAAGCGCTGGACAGGACGCGCGCCGAGTGGGCAAACTCCGAGGCCTGCGATGAGCGACTCTTTAAGGCACGAATGCGGCATTGCCCTTGTCCGGCTGACCAAGGACCTGAAGTGGTATCAGGAGAAGTACGGAACGCCGCTCCACGGCTTCAATCAACTCTTCCTCCTCATGGAGAAGCAGCACAATCGTGGCCAAGACGGCGCGGGTATCGGTTGCGTCAAAATCGGCGCTGAAAACGGCGAAGCCTTTCTCTTCCGCGACCGGGAAATCGGCGCTCAAGGACTGACCCAGATCTTCACGCGCCAGATCAAGACCTACTCTGATAAGATGCGCGAGGCCGTCATCGTCCCCGAGTTTCCGGAAACAGTTAAGCGACATTTCGACTTCGGCGGTGAGCTCCTGCTCGGCCACTTACGTTACGGCACGTCTGGTAACTTTGATTCGGTCTCTTGCCACCCGTACGCCCGCAAGTCCATCTGGCCCACCCGTAATCTGCTCGTCGCTGGTAATTTTAACCTCACGAACACCAGCGAGCTCAATAGCTCGCTGACCGAACGTGGTGCCCACGTCATCTACTCGACCGACACGCAATCCATACTTGAAGAGATTGGATTCTGGCTCGACGAAGAACACGACCGACTCTTCAAGGCCTTTAAAGACCAAGGGCTCGAAGGGACGGCCGTGCAGACGGAAATCTCGAAGCACCTGGACGTCGGCAACGTCCTGCGCAAGGCCGCCAAGAACTGGGATGGCGGTTATGCCATCGCCGGACTGATTGGTAACGGGGACAGCTTTGTCATCCGCGACCCCAACGGCATCCGCCCTTGCTGGTATGTTCGCACCGAAGACCTCATCGCCGTCGCCTCGGAGCGGGTCGCCCTGATGACCATCGTCGGCGTGAATCAGGAAGACGTCCATGAGCTCCCGCCCGGGTGCGCGTTGATCATTAAAGCGGATGGCCGTCACAGCATCGAATCTGTCCACGCCCCGGCAGAACGTCGCCATTGCTCCTTCGAGCGCATTTACTTCTCCCGCGGCAACGATCCGGAAATCTACACGGAACGCAAAGCCCTTGGCGCCGCCTTGGCCGATGACGTCATCGCGCAGATTCGCGACGACCATGATAACGCGGTCTTCTCTTACATCCCGAACACTGCAGAAATCGCTTGGTATGGCCTCATGGAGGAACTCCGAAAGCGCCGCCGTTCGCAAGTGCGCGATAAGTTGGTCGATGCCCAGCGCGCAGGCAAACTTGATGAGGCGATGATTGATAAGTTAGTGCTGGGTGGCTGGCCGCGCGGAGAGAAGGTTGCCCACAAGGACGTCAAGCTGCGCACGTTCATCTCTCAGGAGAAGAACCGCATGCAGATGGCCTCGCACGTTTACGACATTTCCTACGGGACCGTGCGCGATGGTGATACGCTCGTCTGTGTCGATGATTCCATCGTCCGCGGTACCACCCTCCGTCAATCCATCTTGCGCATTCTCGCGCGACCGAACCCAAAGCGCATCGTCATTGCTTCCACGGCGCCGCAGATCCGCTATCCGGATTGCTACGGTATCGACATGTCTGAGATGGGTAAATTCTTGGCCTTCCAGGCGACCGTCGCCCTGTGTAAGGACCGCGGCAAGACTGACCTATTGCGCGAAGTCTATGAAGACTGCGTCGCTCAGTCGAAAAAGCCGACGAAGGAGATGCAGAACCATGTCCGCCGACTTTACGACGCCTTCACGGAAATTGAGATTGCCGCGAAAGCCGCGGAACTCGTCTACCCTACCAAGTGTGCTTGGAAGGGTGAATTGATCCTCGTCTTCCAAAAGATTGATGCGCTCCACAAGGCCTGTCCGACGAGTCAAGGTGACTGGTATTTCACCGGCAACTATCCGACGCCCGGCGGCCTCGGCGTGCTCAATCAGGCCTTCATCAACTACTGGGAGAAGCGCGAAGGGCGTTCCTACTGATCAGGCGTAGAGCTTGAACGGGTTGGTGCGCGCACGGAAGGCCACCCCGTCGGCAGTCCATTGGGACATCCAGCGGGCGAGATCGACCTTCGCCCCGCGGGTCCGAAGGTCTTCGAAGAAGGCCTCGCTGCCGGTATGCTTGATGAAGAGTTCACGTTCGCTCTTCGTCGCTTTGGCGAAAGGATTACTGGGATCCCAAATGCAAGCCTGTCGCATCATATGTAAGGATATCGCCGTGGGGCGGAAGCTTGGGTAATCCCCAATAGAAAGATAAACACCCTGCGTGCCGTCGGGCATCGTGCGCGGCTCCATAATCAATCCCGGCACGGCGTTGCCGAGCGCCGCGACGATATCCGTCGAGTGTCGGCGGCTATATTTGATGAACCGGAAAGGCATCTGGTCGCCGAAGCTGTGACTGAATTCGCCCAGCTGGCAGCCCAGTCCAACCATCGCGTACCCCATCGCCGCCTTGGCGGTCGGAATACGTGGAGACGTCGGCGTCCAATTCAAACCCGTCCGATCCCAAGTCATCGCGCGCGTCCAACCGCGCATCGGGATGACTTCCAGAACACCGCGGCGGCGCTTGGCGTCATCCATTTCCAACACGCCGGGCGTGGCTACGGCCCAGCGGGCAATTTCGCCAATCGTCAGGCCGTGTACGTACGGCATTTCATAAGCGCCCACATAGCTCCGCCATTTCCGATCAAGGAATGGTCCGTCGACTTTTTCGCCACCCAACGGATTGGGACGGTCGAGAACGATGACGCGAATAGGTCGGTCGAGCGAGAAGCACGCTTCGATCACATAGCGCATGCAACTGATGTAAGTATAGGAGCGCGAACCGACGTCTTGAAAATCGATCACGATGGCATCAAGGCCCGCGAGCATCTCGGGCGTTGGCTTACGCGTAGCCCCGTAGAGTGAATAGACCGGTAGTCCCGTGCGCGCGTCCTTAGCATTCTTAATCGCAATTTCGGCGGCGGCATTGCCGTCAATGCCGTGCTCCGGGCCAAAGAGTTTGATAAGCTTCACGCCGGGGGCGCGGGCGAGCACATCGGCGGTGCGTAATCCCATGCCATTGACGCCCGCACGATGCGTCACGAGCCCACAACGGAGCCCGCGCAGCGACGCGAAGCCATCGGCTTCCAAGCTATCGATACCGAGCATGATACGGCCGCGGGCGGTCGACGGCCGCGGTGCGACCTTCACACTTGCGGGTGCCGCCGGGGCCACCGCGGAAGTCGGTCCTGGGGTGGGAGTGCTGCCGCTGGCGCCACCTGAGCAACCGGTAACAAAAGTAGCGCCGAGAGATCCCAGAGCGGTGAGGTGAAGAAACTCGCGTCGGTCCATGGGATTTGGGTGTGCGTATCCTCAAGGTTTTACTGTCAGGTTCAAAGTCTGAATTTACTTTTCGGACGAACGCCGCGGTGGGTCGAAAATCCGTTTGCAGAGAACGGCTAGGCCTCCACCTTCAATGTATGCGCGTCGCCCTCCTTGGCTCTGGTCGCGGCTCCAATGCCGACGCCGTCCTCCGCGCCCAAGCTGAAGGGCGCCTCGGCAAGGCAAAGGTAGTTGGGATTTGGTGCGACGTACCCACGGCCAAGATGCTCGATCTCGGCCCGAAATACGGAGTCCCGGCCTGCTTCCTGGATACTGGGCCCTTTAAAACCAAGTTCGCCCCGGAGCGTGAACACGCTTGGGCCGAGGCTTTGAAAGCTGAACGGGTCGACTTGGTCGTCTTGGCGGGCTTCATGCGCGTCATCAAGGCCCCCCTCCTCGAGGCTTTCTCTGGCCGGATCATCAATCTGCACCCCAGCCTACTCCCAACATTCCCGGGTCTCGATGGTATCGGCCAGGCTTGGGCGGCGAATGTGCCGGAGGCTGGCTGCACCGTCCATTGGGTTAATGCCGAGATCGATGGCGGCGCCCACCTCGGCCAGACCCGCGTCCGCCGCACGCCTGACGATACCCTAGAATCGTTCGCGAATAAAATCCACGCCGCGGAGCACACGTTGCTCCCCGCGGTGATCGCCCGACTGAGCGAAAGCCTTGCCCCATGATCGAACTGAAGTGCCCCATCCATGAGGACATGGTCCAGCCCCTCGAGGACCATTTCTGCGAGCTTACCCGCTCGAACTGGATGCTCTTCCATGAAGGCCCGGGGAAGCCGCACTTCGTGATGGGCTACTTCGAGACGAAACCAGAAGCGGATGAAGCCTGGGCCGGACTGCGCAAGGCCTTTAAAAAACTCCCTGAGGCCTACGACGAAACCATTCTCGCCGACAAGGATTGGAAGGAAGCCTACAAAGAGCACCTGAAGCCTTGGGATTACGGTCGCTTGCATTGGGTCCCGGCTTGGATGCGTGGAAAGTACGCAGTACCTACGGACGCCGCCGTAATCTGGTTCGACGCTGGCCTGGCCTTCGGTACGGGCGACCACCCAACGACTCGCCTCTGTGCGATTCGCCTCATGGATTTTCTGGAAGCCCACCCGGCGGCTAAAGTTTCGGTGACCGACGCCGGCTGTGGCTCTGGCATCCTCGCCTTCTCCGCCGCCAAACTCGGCTGCAGTCGCATTGCCGGCTTCGATCGCGACCCAGAATCCGTTCGGGTGAGCATCGCCAATCGCAGTGAGAACGGCATCGCCGATGAGGCGGTGGCTTTCCACCACGCCGGGCTTGAAGAAGGCTTCCGGCTCACCGGCCGAGCCGATGTCGTGCTCGCCAATATCATCAGCGACGTCCTCTGCATCTACGCCGATAACCTCGTCGACTCGGTCAGCCCCGGCGGCGTCCTTGCCCTGAGCGGCATTCTGGCCAAAGAGCAGGACTCTGTCCGCGCCCACTTCGAGGCCAAGTGTCGCGAAGCGTGGGGCGATGGGATGAAGTCCGATGGCCGCATCATGGGCGAATGGAGCGATGTCGCGCTCTTCCGTCCGCTCTGAACGTTTGCGTCTTCGGATCTTCTTATTTTGTTAGCATCATGAACGCCGTCACCGACCAACGAATTCGCTACGGACGCATCATTGCGGTGACGTTCGGGTTGCTCAGCTTGGGTCTGGGTATTAACGAACTTAACGGTGGTATCATCGTCGGCCCGCTGCACATTGCGCCTCGCTGGCTCCCCGCGATCGTCACATTCCCGGCGGCCCTGCGCGCGGAATGCTGGTTCTTTATCGCATATGCGGGACTGCTCTTTCTCCCTTGGCGCCAAATCGCCAAAAGCAAAGCCTGGGGTTGGTTCTTCGCTGTACTCTGCGTGGCCTCCGTACTCTTTGCCTTTACGATGATCTGCGAAGTCATGGCGAAGAATTACATCGCCCAGAACGCCCATATAAAAGCGAAGATTCCTGTCTTCCAGGCAGTCTTATTGTTTCTTTCCCTCGGTCAGATCCCTATCGAACTCTTCAGCTGTAAGCCCGAGTTACTCGACTGATCAGAGCGCGGCGTGCAGTGCTTCGGCGCGGCGAATCGCTTCTTCGAGCGTCGGCGCGGTGACGGTGATGTGGCCCATCTTACGGCCAGGCGCAGCCTTGCCCTTATCGTACAAGTGAAGTTTCGCGGAAGGATCCGCCAGGACCTTGGTCCAATCGGGCTCCTGCCCATTGCGCCAAAGATCGCCGAGGAGGTTAACCATCGCGGATGGCGCGAGCGGCATCGTGCCGCCAAGCGGCAGGCCGCACACGGCGCGGATGTGTTGCTCAAACTGGCTGGTTTCATTGGCGTCGAAAGTCTGGTGGCCGCTGTTGTGCGGTCGCGGAGCCAGTTCATTCACGACGATCCGTCCGTCCTTCACGAACATCTCTACAGCGAGGAGGCCGACGAGGCTGATCTTCTCGGCGATGCTGAGCGCCAAGGCACGCGCCTCGGTGGCGGTGGCTTCGGAGATACGGGCTGGCGAAATCGAGAGGTGCAGGATGTGGTTCCGATGGATATTTTCGGCCGGGTCGTAGACTGCGGTGCGACCATCAACCGTACGCGCCACAAGTACCGAAATCTCCATCTGGAACGGCACCCACGCTTCAAGTACCCCTACGGCGCCACCAATCTTATTCCACGCTGCCGTGAGATCCGCCTCGGCGGTCGGCAACTTGACCTGACCTTTGCCATCATAACCGAAATCCGCGGTCTTCAATACACAGGGGAAACCGATGCTCTTCACGGCTGCCTGTAATTCAACGAGCGAGGACACCACGGCGAAGTTGGCACAAGGGATACCCGCTGTGCGGAGAAACTCTTTCTCTCGGCGGCGATTCTGGCAGATGGCTAAGACCTTAGCCGAAGGGTGACTGGGCACGGACTTTGCGACGAACTCGACGGTCGCCGGCGGGATATTCTCGAACTCGAGCGTGATCCGTCCGCAACCTTGTGCGAAGCGGGTAAGTGCGGCCGTGTCACTCCACTCGGCTGTCACGTGTTCGTCGGCGATGCCCGCGGCACAAGCGCCGGACGAAGGGTCAAACGTGCGCACCTTATAGCCCATCCGGCGGGCCGCGATGGCGGACATCCGGCCGAGCTGGCCGCCGCCGAGAATACCGATGGTGCCACCAGGTAGCAGAGGGTGCTCCATGGCTTAACGCTTCTTGCCCTTACGGCCAGGAATCGGGTTATCGAGCACGGCCTTCGTTTGCGCGGCGCGGTAAGCATCGAGTTTTTTCGCTAACTTCGGATCAGACAGAGCGAGGATGGCCGCCGCACCGAGCGCGGCGTTGACCGCCCCGGCCCGGCCAACGGCAAAGGTATGTACCGGAATTCCCGCGGGCATCTGCACAATCGAGAGAAGGGAGTCGATGCCGTCCAGAGACTTGGATTGCACCGGTACGCCCAACACGGGCAAAGAAGTCATTGCCGCCACCATCCCCGGAAGATGCGCGGCGCCACCGGCACCAGCGATGATGACCTGCAGGCCGCGGGACCGGGCGGCCAGGGCGTAATCCTTTAATTTAAGAGGCGTGCGATGGGCGCTCACCACCTCGGCCTCGTAAGCAACGCCGAGCTTCTTGAGGGTCTCGGCGGTATTCATCATCGTCTCCCAATCCGATTGGGAGCCCATAATGATGCCGACCTTGGGAACGGAGGAAAGCGCACGAGCCATAGGCGTAGCGTGGCCAAGGCTTGCCCGCCTGTGAAGCCCGAACCTGCAAAACTACTCTAGGTAAGGCGAATATTCCGGCACCAACTCACGGATGCCGAGCTTGCACGGCTGGCGATCGAGCGGAATCAAGGCCTTCACCCGGGCAAGGAGGTCGGGCAATTCCGCATGGCGCGGGTGGTCGACAACAAAGCGGAAGACCCGCGGGTGTTCGGTCGGACGATACTGTTCGCCCTCATGCTGCAACTCCTCGACCAATTTCTCGCCGGGGCGCAGCCCGGTGATACGGATCTCGATGTCGATATCTGGCCGCAAACCGCTGAGCTCCACGAGTTGGCGGGCCACATCGATAATCTTCAAGGGCTGGCCCATTTCGAGTACCAGAATTTCGCCACCGCCGCCGAGGGTAGCACTTTGTAGCACGAGCCCCACGGCCTCCGGGATGGTCATGAAGTACCGCTTCACATCGGGATGGGTCACGGTCACCGGTCCGCCCGCGGCAATCTGCTTACGGAAAATTGGGATGACGGAGCCGGACGAACCCAGCACATTGCCAAAGCGCACTGCGACAAAACTCGTCCGGTTAGCCGGGCGGGATTGCATCGCCTGCACCACTAATTCGGCGAGTCGCTTAGTGGCGCCCATGACATTCGTTGGGTTGACGGCCTTGTCGGAGGAAATCAGGACGAACTTCTCCACCCCGAACTCGGCCGCCAGTTGCGCCACTACGGCCGTACCGAGCACGTTGTTTTGCAGGGCTTCGCCCGGCTGGGATTCCATCAAGGGGACATGCTTATGCGCGGCCGCATGCAAGACTAGGCTCGGACGGAGCGTCGCAAACAGATGCCGCAAGCGGGCTTCATCCGTCACGTCGGCGACCACCGGGGAAATCAGTGCTCCGGCCCCGGCCCCAATCAACTCCTGCTCGCACTGGTAAAGCAGCACCTCGCATTGGTCTAAAATGATAATCCGGGCGGGCTGGCGGGCGGCCACTTGACGACAAATCTCGGTGCCGATACTACCTCCCGCCCCGGTCACCATCACGATGCGGCCGGCAATCATCGCATCGATGGCCTCATCATCGAGTTTGGCTGGCTCGCGACCTAATAAGTCTTCAACCGAGATGGGGCGGAGATCGGAGGCGCGCACGCGACCACCGGCTAGCTCGGTCATCGAGGGCACCACCAACACGCGGAGGCCGCTCGCTGTCGCGAGCGAACTTACCTCGCGAATCCGTCGCACGCTGTTCGCGGGTAGCGCTAGAATGATTTCGGTGACGCCGTATTTCTCCGCTAGCTCCGACATCAGCTCGGGGGCGCCGATGACCGGCACTCCATGAATGTTTAACCGATGCTTGCTGATATCGTCATCAAGGAAGCAGACGGGCTCAATCCCATGCCCGCGCCGGGCGATCAAATCGGCGGCTAGCTGCGCTCCCACTTGCCCCGCGCCCACAATGGCGATGCGCTCGACGATGCCAGGCGCCCCGCCATTCTTAGTCCAGAAGCGCTCGCGAAGGGTGCGGATGGAAACGCGAAAGCCGATGAAGAGAATTAGGGAGAGGTTGAAGTCCACCAGGGTGACGCCGCGGGGAAGTCCGAAGGCGCTGGCTGGATCAACCCCGCCGACCACCGATGGCAGAATCAGGGCGATGGCCGTAGTCACCGCCAGGGCCACGCCCATGCGCAAGGCATCGGGCAAGCGAAAATAATAGAAGACCCCGCGGAACTGTCCCGAAAAACCTAGGGCGAGCACCTTGAGCGGCACCAGCCA
>CAIKRN010000205.1 GCA_903829855.1 uncultured Opitutia bacterium | reverse complement strand
ATCTTACCCGAAGCATCGGGATTGCGACCCACGGATTCGACGGCCTTGGCGCCAACGAGACCCACGCCGATAGCGGCAGCGAAGCAGCCGGCAGCGGCAGGGAGGGAACCAGTGATTTCAGCGATGATCATGTTGTTTTGTTTTTGGTTTTTTCTTGGCTCGCCGCCGGGGGATTCCCGGCATGTCACGCGCCTCGAAAGCGAAAGGTCAGTGGGCGTGCTCCTCGTCGTGGCCACCTTCGTGGTTGCAGATGAGGCCGATGTACACGGCGGAGAGGAGCGTGAAGACGAAGGCCTGGATGAGACCCACGAGGACTTCGAGGAGACCGGCGACGGCCGGGACGACGTACGGAGCGATGCCGCCGAGCGCGTGGATCAGGTTCTCGCCGCCGAAGACGTTACCATAGAGACGGAACGAAAGGGAGATGAGGCGGAAGGCGATGGAGACGACTTCAATGCCGCCGACGCCGAGGAAGATGAAGCTGAGCATGATCCACATCGGGAAGCTGAGCTCCTTCTTGTCGGCCTTGTTGCCGAAGAGGTCGAAGATCAGCACCTTGAAGCCGGCGTAGCGCAGCACAAAATAGGTCCAGGCGATGAACGAGATGATCGACAAAGCGAGAGTGGTGTTGAGGTCGGAAGTCGCCGGGCGGATGGCGTCCCAGGTATATCCTGGGTGCTGATTAATGACCCCGTCGGTGTCATTTTTTTGGAGTTCTGCGAACTGTGCTTTTGTCAAAAGATTCTTGGCCGGAACTTCCTTACTGTGCTCATCAAAACCAACACCAAAGTCTGCGATGCTCACTTGATGCTCTGCTGCTTGCTTCGTTTGAGCCGGGTTGGAGTGCTTTGCTTCAATCACTTTCCCATGCTTTGCTTCAATCAGCTTCACCGCTTCGTCTCGCTCCGACCCAGCTGCCACGATGAAAGTGCTGTCCTGAATCTTCGGAGCGTACTTAATAGTACCAACTCCGGGGAGTAGGCCGCTCCAGTTCATCAGCAGGATGAAGATGAAGAAACCGCAGAGGGTCGGGAATACCTTGCCGATCATGCTCTTGCCGACGATTGGCTCGAGTGCGTCGCGGAGACCGGAGGCCATGTTCTCGACGAGGGCCTGACCCCGGCTCGGAATAATCTTCGGGGTACGAACGAGGACGCGAATGGCGATGATGATCACCGCCGCCAGAATCCAGGTGGTCAGGATCGAGTTGGAAACCGGGATGCCGCCTAGGTTCAGCAGGTCGGTTGCCTTCGGATTGACGCCTTCTTCGTTCGCGAGAGCGAAGGCTGGGGCAAAGAGACTGAGGAGGAAAAGAGGGCGCATTTAGACGCGGGAAAGGATTGGTGAACGATTCCCAGCAGGATGGTCAACCCTGCGAGCACCCCCATGCCCAGAGTAAGGCTCAATAGCCCCCCCTATTAGGTAAACTAATCCCCAATGCCCGATTACGGAGAGAGACGCACAATGTCCCAAACGCCCTTATTTAGGGAGTAATGGAAGCGATCATGGAGCCGATTGGTGCGCCCCTGCCAGAACTCGAAGCTGGTCGGGACCAAGCGATAGCCACCCCAGTGGGGGGGCTTGGGCACCTGGCCTTCGGGGTACTTGGCCTTAAGAACCTCTAATCGGGCCTCGAGGACCTTCCGGTCAGCCACGATATCGCTCTGAT
>CAIKRN010000204.1 GCA_903829855.1 uncultured Opitutia bacterium | reverse complement strand
GTATACCTTAAAGACAGGTCCCAGCCCAACGCACGCGACCAGTACGGCATTAAAAGAAACGAACCACCCCGTGAAATCCCAACCCATTGCCTTCCAAGACATCGCTTCTCTGATGGACCCTTCTCCTCGGTACGAGATACTGAATATGTCTGCTTTTTTTTCACAGGCAATCTGGGCCGCCACCACGTCGGGGCGCTCGCTCGCTCGTCCATGGATAAAAACTTTCATGCCCACGGTCAACGCATGCTCGGTGAACGTACGCTTATCCGTGGAGCCCTCGACTGCCCTCCCCGGGCCTTTGGCGTAATAAAGCGGATCACTTTTAGACACCGTTCTGTAAAAAATTTCACGGGCTACGATTTCGGCCCCCGCTGGGTTCACCAAGATAAATCCCGTTTCATCCTTAAGATGGAAACTTCCCGCCTTGCAGCCGGAAGCGACAACTTCCACGCCGGAAATTAGTCCGCGGCGGTAATGCTCGCCGACCTCCCAGCGGTAGTACACACAAGAGGACATGGCTAGATAACTGATAAAGGGAGGTCGTTTTGGATCTTCGCTGACGCAAACGCCCACGACCTCGACCTCGCCAATGAAGACCCCGAGCGCCTTGGATGTCGGCGTATCGTCGAGCAAGCGCTGCTTCCGTTTAAAATTCAGGGCAACCTTTAGCGCCGCCCAGGATAACGGGAGAACCAGGGCAGCTTGCACTAGGTTTTCTAATGGGGGCACACCTAAAGACCTATCGCCAGCGAAGCCCATAGCGAGGTCTATACGGCATCGGACGATCGAATCCAACTTAGCCTTCGATATCTCCATTAACTATACAATAAAACCATTAAAACGACCCCCCGAATGTTTGGTTGGCCTGAACATGCCCGCACCCTCGGCTCGAACGGACGGCTCGGAGAGCCGTCCCTACCTAACGACAGCACCCAAAGGAGGGCCGGGAACCGGATGATGACATTCATTCTCGGGTGACGGGGTTGCCTTGGGTAGGGGCGCGACTGCGTCGCGTCCGTTCGCAAGCGCACACAGAAGTAAGAGTTCCTAACTAAGATCCGAACATACCCGCACCCTCGGCCTCAAACGGACGCCACGCCGTGGCGCCCCACCCTCAAGACAGGGCTCAAACCCCTTGCCCACCTGCCCCTCGTCGCGGCTAAGCCGCGACGCTCAGTGACCGGCGAGCCAGCGTTCCGCTTCAATGGCAGCGCGGCAACCCATGCCAGCGGCGGTGATCGCTTGGCGATACACATGATCAGAGCAATCACCCGCGACGAAGACGCCGGGAATCTTGGTGCTGACGGTGTTTGGACCGGCCACGAAATAGCCGCCTTCATCGACCTCTAAAGCAGGCGTAAAGGCTTGGGAATTGGGCACGTGGCCGATGGCAACGAAGACGCACTTCACGGCGAGATCGCGCTTGGCACCAGACTTCTCCTGCACGCGCAGGGTGTGGACTTTGCCTTCGCCAACGACTTCGAGCGGAACCACGTTGAGCACGAGCTCGATCTTCGGGTGAGCCTTGACGCGCTGCACCATGATTTCGGAAGCGCGGAAAGAATCGCGGCGATGCACCAAGTAGACCTTGGAGGCGAAGCGGGTGAGGAAGAGGGCCTCTTCGCAGGCAGAATCACCGCCACCGACGACCGCCACGGGCACGTCGCGGTAGAACGCACCATCGCAAGTCGCGCAGGTCGTGACCCCATTGCCGCCGTAATATTCTTTTTCACCAGGAATACCCAAGAACCGAGGAGAAGCGCCCGTGGCGATGATGACCGCCGAGGCTTCGTAGGTGGCTTCGCCGCCGACGAGTTTTTTGATGGGTCCGGAAAAATCGACCGAGTCGATGCGATCCCAGGCGAACCTAGCACCGAAGCGTTCCGCCTGACCCTTCATATTTGTGATGAGCTCGTTGCCGTCGACCCCGTGCACGAAGCCCGGGAAATTCTCCACCTCGGAGGTGGTGGTCAATTGGCCGCCCGGTTGACCGCCTTCGAGTACCAAGGGGGTGAGGCCAGCGCGGGCGGCGTAGATAGCGGCGGTGAGGCCAGCGCAACCAGTTCCGAGGATAAGGACGTTTTCTGCCATGGGCGTACACCCATCTTGAGGGCTGGATGCCAGCCGCAAGGCGGAAAACCCACTGTGAACAACCCGAGTCAAGGCTTGCCCCGGGGGGCCGGGTCGGGGTTTGCTACCACTCGCGCCCGGCCCCATGTTTCTCAGCATCCTCAAGCTCTTCATCGGTAACCACCACCGGAGGTTCCTCCGGAAGTGTGCCCCCGTTGTTAAGCGCATCAACTCCATCGAATTGGAGTACCAAAAACTCACGGACGACCAGCTCCGTGCGAAGACGGCGGAGTTCAAAGCCCGGCACGCCGCGGGTGAATCCCTCGACACCCTTCTCCCCGAGGCCTTTGCCGTCGTCAAAAACGCCGCCCGCCGTCTCTGCGGCACCACCGCCGTGGTCTGCGAGCACGAACTCACTTGGGAAATGGTCCACTTCGACGTGCAATTGGTCGGAGGCATGGCGCTCCATCAGAACAAGATCGCTGAAATGGCCACCGGCGAAGGCAAGACCCTCGTCGCCACCCTCCCCCTCTACCTCAACGCGCTGACCGGGCGAAACTGCCAGCTGGTGACCGTCAATGACTACCTTGCCCGCCGCGACTCCGAGTGGATGGGGCACTTGTACCGCTGGCTCGGCCTGACGGTCGGTTGCATCCAGAACCAGATGCCCAGCGAAGACCGCAAAGCGGCCTACGCCTGCGACATCACTTACGGCACCGCCTCAGAATTCGGTTTCGACTACCTGCGCGATAACGGCATGGCCCTCTCCGCCGACGAACAGGTACAGCGCGACCATTACTTCTGCATCGTTGATGAAATCGACTCCATCCTGGTGGACGAGGCCCGCACGCCGCTCATCATCTCGGGGCCCGTCGCCGAAGAGCGCGAGCCCGCCTTCCCGCGCCTACGTCAGCCCGTCGCCACCCTCGTCGAATTACAGATCCGCTTGGTGACGCGCCTGATGAATGAAGCCCGCGACGAGCTGGATAAAATCGACGAGCGGACTGAACCGACGCAGGACACCCTTGATAAGCTCTGGCTCGCCGCCAACGGCATGCCTCGCAATCGCCTGTTCCTTCGCCTGATGGAGAACGGCCGCTGGCGCAAACTACTCGAGAAGCACGAAGGCACCTTGGCCTCCGAAGTTGAAAAAGACCGCCGCTTCCACCTCAAAGAGCGCCTCTACTTCGCCGTCAGCGAACGCAACCACGAGTCCGACCTCAGCCAGCTAGGCCGCGACACCCTGCGACCTGGCGAGCCTGACGCCTTCGTTCTCCCCGACCTCCCGACCCGCTACGTTGAACTCGATCGCGACGAAGCACTGACGCCCGAGCGTCGCGCCGAACTCCGCACCGAAGCCGAGACGGTCTACGCCAGCGTCTCGGAAGACATCCACGCCATCGGCCAGTTACTCAAGGCCTACACCCTTTACGAAAAGGACAAGCAGTACGTTGTCCACGAAGGCAAAGTGAAGATCGTCGACGAGAACACTGGCCGCATCATGGAAGGCCGCCGCTGGTCCGATGGTCTACATCAAGCCGTGGAAGCCAAGGAAGGCGTCGCCCTTGAAAAGGAAAATAAGACCTACGCGACGGTCACGATTCAGAATTACTTCCGCATGTACCAGAAGCTCGCGGGCATGACTGGCACCGCCGAGACCGAAGCCTCCGAGTTCCATGATATCTACCGCCTGACCGTGGTCGCCATCCCGACGCACCGCCCGTGTATCCGCGTCGACGACAACGATATCGTCTTCAAGACCCGCAAAGAGAAATACCAGTTCTCCATCAAGGAAGTCGCCGAAGCCCACAAGCGAGGCCAGCCGGTCCTTGTGGGTACCGCCTCCGTCGAAGCATCTGAGACCCTCAGTCGCCTGCTCACCATGGCCAAGGTGCCGCACAAGGTGCTGAACGCCAAACACCACGAATCCGAAGCCGACATCATCTCGATGGCTGGTCAGTTCGGCGCGGTGACGATTGCCACCAACATGGCTGGCCGCGGGACGGACATTCGCCTGGGCGAAGGTGTCCGCGAACTGGGCGGCCTCTACGTCCTCGCGACCGAGCGCCACGAATCTCGCCGCGTCGATCGCCAGCTCCGCGGACGTTGCTCGCGCCAGGGTGACCCCGGCCGCTCCCGCTTTCTGGTCTCGCTCGAGGACGACCTGATGCGCCTGTTCTCCAACGCAGGCATCATCTCGTCGTTGCTGGAAAAATCTTTCAAGGAAGGCGAACCTCTCGAGCACCCCCTCCTCAACCGTTCCATTGGGACGGCCCAGAAACGCGTCGAAGGTCAGAATTATTCGATGCGTAAGCGCCTGCTGCAGTACGATGACGTCCTGAACCAGCAGCGCCAAATCGTCTACGGATTGCGTAATCGCGCCCTCAAGGCTGATGACGCCCGCGCGACGATCATGAGCATCGTCGAGGATGAAATCGAGGAACGCCTCAACACGGTGTATCCAGACCCTCATGGGCCCGCGGACAAGCGCGGCGCCGAAGCCTTTATCTATTGGTTCATCACCGCGTTCCATATGCGCATTGATCCGGAGGAGATTCTTGCTCGCACCAGCACGCAGGTTCATTTGATGGCCCACGAACGCGTCCGCGTCCTGCAAGCCAGTCGCGATCAACACGAGTCCCCGGAGATTCTGCAGTACCTCGAGCGCAACGTGCTCCTGCGAGCCATCGATCGCAATTGGCAGAACCACCTCACCGAAATGGAGGACCTCCGCCGCGGCGTCGGTCTCCGGAGTTACGCCCAGAAGGACCCTCTGAACGAGTACAAGACCGAGGCTTTCAAAGCCTTCGAGCGCCTCATGCAGCAGCTGCGGAGCGACGCTTGCGCTGGCCTCTTCCGCACCGCTTCCTCCATGGAAGCCCTCGAAGCCCTCATGCGCCGCGCCCAAGGCCAGACGAAAGCCGTCGGCCCCGCTGAACCTGGTACGGGTGCCGAGACGGTGACCTCCGCCGCCGCCAAGCCCGAGCCTTTCCGTCGCCTGACCCCGAAGATTGGACGCAACGCCGTCGTGCGTATCCGCAAAGGCCCTGAGATCCAGGAACTGAAATGGAAGAAGGCCGAAGCTTTGGTGCGTGATGAAGGCTGGGAAGTCGCCGAAGTGCTTTCGGAATGACCGTGGAGGACGCGAGTCGCGAGCGAGTCAGTGCCGTTAGGACCTGGCTCGGAACCTCGCTGACCGCGCTCCTACTTTTCTTTTCCTTCGGGCCAGTCGGGCATCCCTTCTGGGCTTTCATCGCACTCGTCCCGGCGGCCCTCACCGCCGCCGCCGAACCAGACGGAAGAACTTGGCGTCGGGCCGCCTTTACCACCGGCTGGGTGCTCTGGATTACCCTCCTGATTTGGCTGCGACACGTCTACCCTCCGCTGGGCTGGCTGGGCCTCGTTCTGCTGACTGCATATTGTGCCCTTTACCACTTTCTCTGGCTCCTCCTGCTTCGCTGGATTTTCCCTGCGTGCGCCGAGGCAGGCCTGCTTAGCCGACTGCTGGCGATGCTAGGCCTCGCGGGAGCTTGGGGGCTCATGGAGTGGACGCGTTCGACCTTTGCTTCAGGTTTCGGCTGGCTGCCCCTCTCCGCTTCGCAAACGGGTAACCCCGTCATGCTCAGCCTTTGCGCGTGGATTGGCCCCATTGGACTTTCGATCGTCCTCGTGCTCTTCAATCTCGGGTTCGCGCGCTGGATTCTTCGCTTGATCAGTTTCTATCGAGAAGAAGCGCCGATTGCCCCGGCCAGTCCGCTGGGCTGGCTTCGTCGAATCACCCCAGAGTTGTACCTCGGCCTCGCCCCCATCGGCTTCGCCTTCCTTGCGCTGCTGGGCGCCAATGCCGAGCTCCGCAGTAAACCCCAAGAAAAAGTCACCGCCGGCCTCGTGCAGACCGATTTTGATCCAAATGCCAAATGGGATCCTGCCCGCCTCCAGAGCCATCTCGAAATCGTCGACCGACTCACCCTGCAAGTAGCCGCTGGCAAGCAAGCTGATCTGATTCTCTGGCCAGAAGCAACGATCCCGATGCTTTCGCTGGAGAGTGCCGGTTACTTGGAGCGGATTACTGATTTAGCCAAAGCGGCGAAGACGCCGTTGCTGATTGGGGTCGTCGAGCATCGCGGCGCGGGGTACGCCAACGCCGCCGCCATCGTCACCCCGGAGGGACTCCAAAAACCGATTTACGCCAAGCGTCACCTTGTGCCCTTCGGTGAATACGTACCTTTCGGCGATTTTCTCCCCCTACGAAAAGTCGTACCTATCGGGGAAGATTGCGTCGCGGGCACATCCGTCTCGCTGATGCCACTGACCACGCGCTCGGGCTTCACCTTCATGGCTGGCGCCTTGATTTGCTATGAGGACGTATTCCCTGAGCTCGCCCGCGAGCATGCCCTAGCCGGAGCCGACCTCCTCATCGTCATCACGAATGACGCTTGGTATGGCCGCGAAGCCGGCGCCTATCAGCACGCCGCCCATTCCATCTTGCTGGCGGCGGCAACGGGCCTACCGGTGTTGCGCTGCGGTAATGCAGGTTGGAGCGGCAGTATCGATGGCCTCGGTCGCGCCACACCCATTGGGGAAAACGGCAGCATCTTTTTCCGCGGCAGCCAATTGGCGGCAACGGTTAGCCTCCCCCGGGAGCATCAGCCTCTGACCTTCTGGGTCAGGCATGGCGATTGGGCAGTCGGCCTAGGCGGCGTTTTCTTCGCCCTCACCTATGTCTGGCGCCGGCGGCGGGCTGGTTCGGCTTAAGTCGGTAAAAATCGGCAAGTCCTTGTCGACCTCCCCTGGAATTAAGCCAAGGTATGTCTACCCCGAGGCGGACCAGACCGTCTCACTCCGATGCTTACCCAAGCCTGAATATGAGAATCCTGCTCGCTAGTCTCGGCTTGTGCCTCGCTCTCACCCTGCCTGCCCAGGAACTCAAAAAGGCGAAAGATCAGTTTCCCGAGAACGGCTCGGCTACTTTCCGGCTGCACATTAAATCCATCCCCACCATCCGGGTGAAGATTAACGGTGTGGAACTGCTGCTAGGCGTCGACACGGGTTGCCAAGGGAGCGGCGTACTCACCCCACGGGCGGCCGCGCGTTGCGGCGTAGAGTCTGCCTTCACCGTGCCCAGCATGGGGAACTCTGGCGCCAAAGAATCCACTTACGCCCTCATCGAAAAACTCGAAGCTGGCGAAGTCAGTTGGAAAGACTTTCACATGGCCATCATGCCGCTCGACGGCATGCAACTCGACGGCTTACTTGGCGCCGACCTACTTTTCGGCCGGTCGTTCTACATGGATCTGACGAATAAGATCCTGATCCTCGGTAAGATTCCCGACACCTCCTCCGCCCACGAGGTCCCCTGTTACAGCCGTGGTGGACACTGCGGGGTGAACATCGAAGTCGAAGGCCAAAAAGTCCCGATGATTGTCGATTCCGGTGCGTCGAAGTCCTACATGAGCTCGATGAAATTCCGCGGCACCACGGAGTTTCGCGGCTTCCTGCCGGTCGCAACCGTGCGCAGCACGAGCCTCACACGCGTAGACGTCTGCCAGATTAAGTCTTTACGCATCGGCGGAGCCCCGCTGACCAATGTCGAATTCATCCGCGATCAAGAGCACAACCTGCTCGGCGACGATTTCCTCCGAGCCCACCCCATCGCGGTGGATATGGCCTCACGGCGCCTCTGGCTATTCGAACCGCAAGGGGTGCCGAAAGCCAAGGACGCCCCCGTCAAATAAGGTCAGCCTTAGCGGCGACGGCCAGGCGTCTTGCCGGGAGCCTTACCGCCTTCGGGGCCACCTTCTTCGCCCCCCTCTTCGGCCGGCTCGTCTTCGTCATCCCAACGGAGATTCTTCTCCATGTCCTTGTCGACTTCTTCGACGTCGGGCAGGTCGGCGATATCTTCGGCGGCCGACTGAACGCGGGCGGGCTTGTCATCATCATCATCGTCCCCCGGGACCTCATGGCCCAGCGGAACGAATTCGAGAATGTCGGTAATCTCTTCAAACGGATGGATGTCGCGACCTTCAATCATGGCCTGGTTGCGCAACTCGCTGAGCTGTTCATCAACGTCTTCAACGGTGAGCTTCTGCTCGAGTTTGATGGTGTCATTGATGAGCTTCACGCGCAGGCGCATGATGTGCTCGAGGAAGTCAGCGTAGGCACCCTTGTCGCCGTCCTTGACGTTGGGCAGAGCGAAAAGCGGCTCCTCGGAATCGAGGATATGTTCGGCCACGCGGATGAGGCGGACCGTCTGATCCTTGTCCTTATCGATTTCCTGGGGCTGGAACGGGACGAAGGCCGCCTCCAGAATTTCATTGGAGAGCCCGTACTCACGAAGGGGGTCCATCATGTCGAGCACCCAAGGGAACTGGAAGGGGTCGAGGATACCAAGCCCATCGGGCTCGTAGTGCTTAGGGTCGGAGTTCTCTTTCACCCACCAGCTTCCTTCTTTCTCTTTGAAGCGGATGGTGCACCAGAGGAGCTTGGAGGTAGTCACGGCCATGGGAGGGTGGTTTGCCCAAGTCTGGGCGGGAGTCAAGAGGGGTCGGTGCCCAGCCTCATAAGCGTGCCTTCTCCGCTTTCCTTCCGTCTTTTCCTCCTTTAACTGCAGGTCATGTCTTTCCTGTACGAGAAGGTGATTTCCAAGGCCCTCTATTCGATGGACCCGGAGACGGCCCACCAGGTGGGACTCCGGGGCATGGGACTCCTAGGCGCCTGCGCCCCCCTCCGCTGGATGATGGAGCGATCGCTCACCCCTAAGGGCGGCCGCCCGATTGAAGCCTTTGGCCTGAAGTTCCCCAACCACATCGGCCTCGCCGCTGGTTTCGATAAGGATGGCATCGGCTGGCGCGGTGCGGCGGCCCTTGGCTTCGGCCACGTCGAAGTCGGCACAGTCACCCCGAAGGCTCAACCCGGTAACGAGAAGCCCCGCGTCTTCCGCTACCCTGAACTCAACGCCGTGGTGAACGCCTACGGTTTCCCGAATAATGGAGCCCAAGCTTTGCACGATCGGCTGAGCAAACACCCCGGCCGCGGTAAGCGCGTCTGCCCTCTTGGCATCAACATCGGTAAGAATAAGTCTACCGCCAACGAGCAGGCCCACGAAGACTACCTCACCTGCTTCAAGTTGCTCGCACCGCTCGCGGATTACGTCGTCGTCAATATCAGTAGCCCCAACACCACCGGACTCCGCGCCCTCCAGGATCGTGCTCCGCTCGTGACGTTGCTGTCCACGCTCGCAAAAGAGAATCGCTTTGTCGCAGGTGGCCCCGTGCCGCTGCTCCTCAAAATCGCCCCGGACCTTAATCCCAACCAGCTCGCCGATATCGTCAGCGTCGTCGCTGAATGCGGCTTCGCTGGCATCATCGCCACGAACACCACGACCACTCGACCGGCAGGCACCGAAGCGTGCTCGCCCGGCCGCGGCGGCCTCAGCGGCGCCCCGCTGCTCGAACGCTCCCTGCAGGTCGTGCGCTTCCTCGCTAAGGAAGCCGACGGGCGCATCCCGATTGTCGGCTGCGGCGGTATCCTGTCCGCGAAGGACGCCGGGCGCTTCATGGACGAAGGCGCTTGCCTCGTGCAGGTCTACTCGGGCTTGGTTTTCCGCGGCCCGGAACTCGCCCGCGAAATCGCCGAAGGCCTCGCCTGGCGCCAGCGCCCCTGGGCCTGATTACTTCGTCGGGGCGACGAGGATGTGCACTTCGGACTGTTTGAAAAAGAACGGCACGAACGGGCTGTTCCAATAGACCGCGTACGGTTCGCCGGCCGGCTTCACATCCGTCCGCTTCGCGAGCCATGCCCGCAGTTCGGCCAGGGCTTCCTCATAATTCTCACGGCTGTACGAACCGCGAATGCCGATGGCGGCGACCCGACGCTCGGGCACCGACGAGAGTTTCACCAGCGGCGTCTCGGCGAGGTCGGCACGCTTGGCCGAGGCCTCGTCCATATAAAAGACCATCGTTCCCGGCGTAATGCCGGCCTCGACGGGTGCAGTCATCGGAATCTTGTTCGAGTCGATGTAGCGGAAGAGCTTCATGAAAAGCCCGTTGTCGGCGGAGAAGTAATCCTTGGCCGACTCCGTGCGCATCCAGCGAGCCGCTGGTAAGGTCTTGAGCTCAATGTCGCCAGGTGCGGTGCGGGGATAGGCTTCGGACACGGCACTCAGATTACCGGGGATGGCAGCCAAGGCGAGGGCAAGCCACAGTGAAAACTTCATCCCCCCAGCAAACCGCTTCCAGACGGGCCGCCAACTCCGGAAATCGCCGACCGCCCTTGCCAGCAGGGGTCGACCCCATTTTGCTGGTGGTATGAGCCTGCCAGAACCGACGGAAAAAAATACGTTCCGATCCCGTCTCGGCCATAATTTCCTGACCGGCCTCTTCCTCCTACTTCCGGTCGGCCTGACCCTGTACGTGGTTTCCGTCCTGCTCGACCTGATGGGCAAGTTCATCCAACCCGCCGCCGAAATCGGACTGCAGTGGTTTTGGGTGAATGCCAAAATGCCCGTACCGGATTTCAATCTCGGGTTTCCCCGCCAGCTGCTCGTCCTCACCTCCGCCGTCGCGATGATCATCCTGCTGATCGTCGTCGGATTTCTCTCCAAGCGTCTCTTCGGTAAACTCCTGCACCGATGGTTCGCCACCTTGCTCGAACGCACGCCTGGACTCGGTGCGCTTTACGGCACAATTCGCCAGATGGTCGACGCCTTGAGCGGTCGCAATAAGGACACCTTCCGGCGCGTGGTGATGGTGGAGTTCCCCCGCCCGGGTATGTGGACCATCGCCTTCGTGACCCATGAGCAACCCACGGTCTTCAGCGAAGCCATCGGCAAACAGGTCGTGAACGTCTTTATCCCGGCCGCACCGGCTCCCACCACCGGCGTCATCCTACACCTCGCCCCCGAAGAAGTCCGGGAGACGAAACTGACCGTGGGTGAAGCCCTCGGCTTATTGATGAGTTTCGGGTCGGTGGTTCCCAAGTCCGGAAGAAAAGAATAGTCAGGAATGTCCACTACGAGCCTCCGTTGCCTGGTCCTAGGCTGCGATCCTTCAGGGGAGTCGCACTCTTTGCTCACGCTGCTCGAGCCCGCGGAGGGCCTACTCCGTTGCCTCATTCGCACGCGCCGCGGCAAAGATGCCACGCTGCCCGATTTATTCGACGAAGGTGAAGTCATCCTGGAACGGGCCAAGGACGGAGGCATGCGCTTCGCCCGCGACTATCGCCTCCTCACCCGCCGGGCCGGCGTCGCCCGCGATCATCGCACCTTGGAACGTGCCTGCCGTCTCGCGGCGATGATTCGCAAAAACCCGCCCCCACCCGAATCCGCGGAAGTTTGCTACCGTATCGCCCTCGAAAGTTTCGATGCCATGGTGGCGCGACCCCGCGCCGATTGTGCCTATTTTAAAAGCCTCTGGCTCATGCTCAAAGACGGCGGCTGGGGCGTCCACGAGCAGTGGTATACCCGACTGGGGGCCCGCCAAGGTTACGCCGCGGCAATCTTGACGCAGCCGCTGGATGCCCAGTCAACGGACGAAGAAACCGTCGCCGCCTTGGCCACTGACTTGGAACGCTGGGCCGCGGGCGAAGCCCACTTCATCCTGCCCTGATGCGCATCGACATCAAGACGAGGCGCGTCGAGCTAAGTGCGCAGGAATTCGCAACCTTCCGCCCAGGGCCTGGCGCCGGAGCGGGCGGAGCACCTTGGCGGGCTGAAGCCGGACGCCAGTGGCATGAGACCCTTCGCAAGGACGCCGAAGCCGAAGGCCTGGGGTGGCAATTTGAAAGGGCCGTGGCCTGCGAGGTCGGGGCGCTCGGCTGGACCATCGCCATCACGGGACGCTCGGATCAATGGCTGGAAACGGCGGATCAGATTCACATCCGCGAAATCAAAACCATTAGCCTGAAACTCCCGCGCAAGGTTGAGTTTCTCGCCGGTCGCTACCCGCAGCATTTCCTGCAACTGGCAGCTTACTGTCACGCGGCCCGACTCACCTCAGGCATGCGCGCCGTGAAAGGCGAAGTCATCTTCGTCGATCCGAATGACGGCACCCGCCAAGCGGTCGCACTCCCATCTTCGGCGGAAGGCGATTTGCTCACGCAAGCGGAGACGGTCGCTTTCCATGCGGAGAACCGGCGGGCAAGTCATGCCCGATTGTTGAGTCTACCGGATCGCTTACCTTTTAAAGAACCCCGCCCCGAATGGCTGCAGTGCTGTGCCGACTTGGACCAAGCGGGCCTGGATTCCCCCACCCGCCTGCTCGTCGCCCCCACGGGCTTCGGAAAAACCTCCGCCGCTCTTCGGCACGGCCTCGCGCTGCTACGTGGTGGTCGCGCGGGTCGCCTACTTTACCTCACCGGCAAAGGCACCGGTCAGCTTCAGGTGCTCGCGGAACTCCGCCGCCTCGCGAAGCCCGGCGAACTCCGCGCCCTGCTCCTACGTCCGCGCGCCGAACACGAAATCGAAGGACTCACCGATGACCCGGAACAGATTCGCCGGAATTGGGCCAACGCCAAAATCGACCCGCAATCCCTCCTCGAAGACGCCGCCGACCTTCGGCGCATCCGCGAGATTGGGCGTATCGCGGGCGTCCCCCCTTGGGATATCACCAAGGCCATGCTCGCCCACGCGGATGTGGTCATCTGCGATTATAACTACGTCTTCTCGCCGCGCAATCGGGCTGCCCTTGAAACCGTGCCCGGGTGGGACATGCATGACACGGTGCTCATCGTCGACGAAGCGCACAACCTGCCCGACCGCGCGGCTGAATGCCTCTCGATGCGGGATGAAGCGGAAGCGGCCGCCGATTTCGCCTTCACCCTGACGCGCTTTCGCGCGCCGGAAGCTTGGGCTCAAACCGCCCAGATGTGGGCTGATTTTATTCAACGCCTGCCTAAAGCGGATGCGCTCTCGCCCGATGATCGCGTCGAAGCGATGGCCATCGCCGAACGGATGTCCGTGCTCGCCGCCGAACACCCGTTCAATACCGACGACTTGCCAGATGCAGCCAAGCAGGCCGTGTGGAATGCGGCGGCGTGGTCAGAGAGGCTGGAGGCTGCGGATCTCGGTTGGCTACTTTGGTCGCCCCGCCCGGGCCTCCTGAGTCTCGATTGCCTCTCGGCGGCCAAAGCCACCGGGGAACGCATCAAAGCCTTTGGGCATTCGCTTTTGATGACCGCCACCCCCGGGCCCCGCGGCGCGCTCGCGGCCGAGTGCGGACTCGATTCCGATCTCCTCGTCAATGTCGCCGCCCTCGCCCCTTGGCGCCAAGGCGCTTACACCGTCGCCATCGATGGACGCGTCGATACGCGGCTGAAAACCCGCGAAGGACATCTCCCCAAGACCGCGGCGGCCCTACTTCGCCTCTCTCAGGAAGGCGCCGTCGCCGCCTTCTTCCCGTCGTATAAATACGCTGAGGCGGTCGTGAAAGAAGTGCGCGACCTCGATCCAAAAGCCGACGTGGCGCTGCAACCCCGTGGGCTCGGGCCAGATGGCACCGCCCGCTTCGTCGAAGACTCGCTCAACCGGTACACGATTCTCTGCCTCATCCTCGGAGGTTCACTCGGCGAAGGGGTCGACATGCTCGGCGGACGCATTCGTTCTGCCGTGGTCATCGGCCCCGCCCTCCCTGAGGTTAATGCCCTGCAAGAAGCCCGCCGAAAAATGTTCGTCAACGATGGCTCGGAGGACGCGTTCTCATTGGCTTATGTCCGCCCAGGGATGCGCAAGGTGAACCAAGCCCTCGGCCGTTTGGTCCGCGCACCTGGCCACTCCGCTCGCGTGTTACTACACTGTCGCCGTTTTGCGGACGAAGCCTACCGCAGCTTACTTTCGACCGAATACGGCGACCCTGAAGTCCTCGCCGATGACGATGACTTCGTGCGCTGGTCTGCCCGCAGTTAATTAGACGCGACCGATCACGCGACTCGCGGGGAAGCGGATCTTCTTGAACGCGGCGTACTTATCTTCCGTCGAACGGTAACCGACCGCGCAGGCGACCACGACTTCGAAGCCCGAGCCCTTGAGGCCGAGGATTTCGGTGTAAGCCGCGGGATCGATGCCTTCGAGTGCGCAAGTATCGACCGCGAGGGCGGCGGCCGCTCCCATGAGTTGACCCAGGGCAATATAAAGTTGGCGGGCGGCCCATTCCTTCTGGCCCGCGGCGTCCTTCCCATTCACGACACCGCCGATCATCATCTGGCGGTAGGGTTCGAGCTTCGTCGCATCGGCACCGCGCTCGGAAACCATCTGGTTGAAGAAATCATTCACGTCCTGCTCGGTGATTTCGGTGCGACGGGCGAAGACGACGAGATGCGAGGCATCCGTGACCTGGGATTGATTCCAAGAGACGGGGCGGAGCTTGGCGCGGACTACTGGGTCGGCGATGATGAAGAACTTCCAAGGCTGGAGGCCGTAGGACGAAGGCGAAAGGCGGAGGGACTCCTCGAGGGCAGCCCAGGTCGCGTCGGGCAATTTCCGGGTGTCGAAGAGCTTCGTGGCGTAGCGCCATTCAAGGGAAGCAATCAGCTGAGAAGGGGTCAGGGCGGCGTTCATCGTCTCACCAGCCAACCCAACCCTGCCCCGATGTCAAATCAGGCGGGTGAAAGTACGCCACCGGATAAGACGAAACGACGCCCGACCCGTTCAGCGAATTCACGGTGATGCGTCACCAAGACGAGGGCAGCCCCACGCTCTGCGACGACACCCAGCAAGAGGTTCATAATTTCGACGCCCGTGCGCTCGTCCAGATTTCCCGTAGGCTCGTCGGCGAGGATGACCGATGGCTTATTAACCAAAGCCCGGGCGATGGCGACCCGCTGGCATTCGCCGCCCGAAAGACGCGAAGGGAGATGATCGAGACGATCGATGAGGCCTACCTGCGCGAGCAGTTCACGGGCGGCGGATTCGGCTGGGCCGGCATCAACCCCGGCAATGCGGGCCGCCAAAGAAACATTCTCCAGCGCCGTGAGTTCGGGCATCAGCTGGTAATTCTGAAAGACGAAACCGACGCCTCGCCCAAGGGAGGTGCGAGGTCGCACGAGACCGAGCCCCGGCGCCAGCACGCGCACCTCACCGACATCCGGCTCATCGAGACCGCCGAGCAGTTGTAACAGCGTCGTCTTACCAGAGCCCGAGGAACCACGGATGGAAACAGACTCGCCGGAGAAAACCTCCAGGGAGACATCGGTCAACACCGCCAGAAGTCCCGAAGGGGCCGCGAAAGCCTTGGCGAGGCCACGAGCCTGGAGGACGACGTCAGGCATCGCGCATGGCCTCCGAAGGTTTGCGGCCAGCCGCCCAGAGCGCGGGCACCAGTCCGGCAATGGTGGTGGTCAGTAGGGTAAACGCCGCGGCGATGACGAAATCCGAGACGTCGTAATGCAGGGGTACTTTTGAGAATTGGTAGACATTCGCGACCATTTCGCCGTCGCCGAAGACCGCATTAATGCTGCCAAGAATATTTTCCCGGAAGAAGAGCATAACCCAGGTCAGCACAAAACCCAACGCCGTGCCAAGGGCGCCGATCAGCAGCCCTTGGACGCCGAAGAGACCCACTAATTGCCAGCGCCCGGAACCCAAGGAAACCAAGACGCCGATTTCGCGCGAACGCCGAATCACCGCGGAGAAAAGCGTGCTGCCGATGGAAAACGAGGCGACCAAGGTGATAATGAACATCAGGAAGAAGAGCATCGTCTTCTCAAAGCGAATGGCCTCGAGGAAGTTCTTCTTGATATCCTGCCAGGGCACGAAGCGCAGATCTGGATGACCGACGCCCAAGCGCCCGGCAGTGGCGGCGGCCTGCGCGGGGTTCTTGAGGCGGAGGATCACGCCATGGGCGCGCGGGCCAAGACTCCAGATCTCGCGGAAACGGCGGAGCGGAATCAAGGCCGCGCGATCATCCACTTCGGTGAAGCCCGTCCGCACAATCGCACACACCTCGAGCTCGGCCGGGAGCGGCGCCTTCCCTTTTTCGGCACGTTCGGCCATCGCCGGAGACCAAAGCTCGATGCGGTCGCCCACTTGTGCGCGCAGATTACGGGCGAGACCGTAGCCAAGAATAACGCGACCGTCGTCGAGGTCGTCGAATTTTCCGGCGGTGACATATTGACGGGCTGGCTGACGCTTATCCGCTGGATCGATGCCGCGCACTCCGGCCACTCCAGAGAAATCCCCGCGGCGAAGTAAGCCCGGTCCTTCAGCGTAGGCCGTGGCACCATCGACTTCCTTGTCCAAGCGCAGCTTCGCAACCAGTTCATCAGGATTGGCGATGGGGGCCGCGCCGACGATCACGCAGTCGCCGAAGGATTCGCGAATCCGCAGCCGATGCTCTTCGCCGAAGCCATTCATCACCGTCTGCACGACGAGCAACGAAGCCACGCCGAGGCCGACGCCGAGGATCGACACCGTCGCGAACGCCGGGAAGCGCTTACCGGGAGGAAAGAGCTGACGGAGGGCGAGATGGAGGAACCAAGGCAAAGGGAAAGACTCAGGCCTGGGCTTCCGGAGCAAGCGTCGGGAAGAGGATGACGTCGCGGATATTGGCCGCTCCGGTCAGGAGGATAACCAATCGGTCGATACCAATCCCAAGTCCGCCGGCGGGAGGCATGCCATGCTCGAGCGCGAGGAGGAAGTCCTCGTCGATCTTCTGCGTCTCGGCGCCAGCCTGAATCTCCAGCATCTTGCGCTGCACGCCGGGGTCATTCTGCTCGGAGTAGGCCGGAGCGATCTCCTGGCCGTTGATGCAGAGCTCGAAGACGTCGATCGTGGTGTCGTCGCCGACGGTGACCTTGGCGAGCGGGCAGAGCTCCTTTGGGATATGCGTCACGAAAGTCGGCTGAATGAGGCCGGGTTCGATGAGTTTGCCGAAGACCTCGTTGGTGACTTCGAAGTCTTCCCAATCGGTGCGCGGCTCGTGTAGGCCGAGGGCTTTGCAGGCGGCAATCTTTTCTTCCTTAGTCCGGGCGAACCACTGCGGATCGCCGGTGCGTTCCACGATCAAGTCTTTGTATTTCGCCTCGCGCCATTCGCCGCCGAGTTCGATGGTCACGCCATCCGGACGGGTGACGACCGTCGTGCCGAGGACGTCGGCGCAGACTTTCTGGATCATCGAACGAACGAGCTCCATCATACCGCGGTAATCCGTGTAAGCCTGATAGGCTTCCAACATCGTGAACTCAGGGCTATGCTTGACCGAGACGCCTTCATTGCGGAAGACGCGTCCGATTTCAAAGACGCGATCCAGACCGCCGACCAAGCAACGCTTGAGGTGCAACTCGAGGGCGATGCGGAGATAGAAATCGCAATCGAGCGCATTGGAGTGCGTCTCGAACGGACGGGCGGCGGCACCACCGGCGATGGCGTGCAGTGCGGGGGTCTCGACTTCGGTGAAATCGCGGCTCCACAGGAAACGGCGGATGGCCTCGACCACGCGGCTACGCACAAGGAGGCGGCGGCGGGATTCCTCGTTCACGACGAGATCAAGGTAACGCTGGCGATAGATTTTCTCGGCATCAGTCAGGCCAGCCCACTTCTCCGGCAACGGACGCAGGGCCTTGGAGACCAAGCGATACTCCGCGGTGCGCACGGTGACCTCGCCGGTCTTGGTGCGGAAGAGCTTGCCACGCACGCCGACGAAATCGCCGGTATCGAGCATCTTCTTAAAATGGGTGTCGTAGGCTTCGCCAAGGGCGTCGCGCGTGAAGTACGTCTGAATGATGCCACCACGATCGAGAATCTTGACGAAGCTGGCCTTACCCATGACGCGCAGGGCGACGATTCGGCCCGCGACGGAAACCTCCGGACCTTCCTCGACGCCTTCGGGGAGGAGGGCTGGGCATTCGGTCGAAACATGGGTCTGATTCCAGTTGGCACGGAAGGGGTCTTCACCCGCGGCACGGAGTTGGGCGAGTTTCTCGTTTCGGACCGCAAAGAGGTCGTGGGAGATGGCGTTGAGGTCGGGCTTTTCGCTCATGTTGGCTACCCCAAAGGGGTGCCTCCGAGCAGGCGGGGTGGCAAGGGTGAAAGGTTCGGCTTTCCGTGTTGCGGCGGGACCTTTACGGAGAATAACCGAACCCCATGAAGGCGTATCTCGACCTGCTTCGCCATGTCCGGCAGCACGGAGAAATCCGGAGCGACCGCACCGGTACGGGGACGATTGGCATTTTCGGTGCCCAACTGCGCTTCGACTTAGCTGAAGGCTTCCCCTTGTTGACGACCAAGAAGGTGCACATGAAGTCGATCACGCATGAGTTACTGTGGTTTCTTTCCGGGAGCACGCAAAACGCCTGGCTGACGGAGCGAGGCATTTCGATTTGGAACGAATGGGCCACCGCCGAGCAGTGCGCCAAGTTCGGCCGCGCCGAAGGTGATCTCGGTCCGGTCTACGGACACCAATGGCGCCGCTTCGGAGCGACCAAGCGCCCCGATGGCACCTACGCCGAAGATGGCGTCGACCAAATCAAACGCGTCATTGATGAAATCAAGCGCAACCCCTCCAGCCGCCGACTCATCGTCACCGGCTGGAATCCGCAGGAAGCAGACAACGTCGCGTTGCCGCCGTGCCACACCCTCTTTCAGTTCCACGTCTCGACCGACGGTCGCCTCAGCTGCCAGCTCTACCAACGCAGCGCCGACCTGTTCCTCGGCGTGCCTTTCAACATCGCTAGTTACGCCATGCTGACGCACATGATTGCGCAGGTCACCGGCCTGAAACCAGGGCATTTCGTGCACACCTTCGGGGATGCACACATCTATTCCAACCATGCGGAGCAGGTCGAATTGCAACTCTCCCGCGAGACGCGCGCCCTGCCCCGCCTCGTCCTCAACCCCGAAGTGAAAGACCTCTTCGCCTTCAAGTTCGAAGACATCTCCATCGAAGGCTATGACCCACATCCGGCGATCAAAGCGCCGGTGGCCATCTAATCTCGTGGAGTTCGGCCGACCGCTCATCGCCATCGCCGCGGTCGCACGTAACCGCGGCATCGGTTTGAATAATAAATTGCCTTGGCGCATTCCGGAGGACTTCGCGTTCTTCAAGGCGACGACGATGGGTCAAGTTCTGCTCATGGGCCGCAAGACCTATGAGTCGATCGGCCGTCCCTTGCCCGGCCGCACCACCGTCGTGCTCAGCCGCTCCGGATTTTCTGCACCCGGCATCATCGTCGCGCGCGATTGGCAGGAAGCGGCTCAAGTCGAGCCGACCAAGACCCTCTTTCTCGCCGGCGGGGCCGCCCTTTACGCCGAAGCTTTGCCTTGGTGCAGCGAGCTAATCCTGACCCATGTGGACCTAGAGCCGGAGGCGGATGCCTTTTTCCCGGATTGGACGGGACGTTTTGATGCGGGGGAAGTCCTCGCCACCCATCCCACCTGTGTGATGCGGCGCCACCTCCCTAAACTCGGTTTTGCCTAATTTTAGGCAAATTTAGCCCTCGAAGGGGTGGGAGGGGCTAATGACCCCCATAAAGTGGCAAAAAAGGGCATTTAGGGGCGTTTTCTCCTTTCCAATGACTCCCCCCGCCCTACGTTCCCCCTCATGCCCGACGGCCTGTTTCTCTTCTTCGCAGCACTGACCCTCGGAGCTGCCTGCATGCTGGTCGCAAGTCGCAATGCAGTGACCTCGGCCATGGGGATGATTCTGGCCTTGGTCGGGGTCGCGGCTGATTTCTTCCTTCTAGACGCCTACTTCTTGGGCGTGCTGCAAGTCTTGGTCTACGCCGGCGCGGTCATGGTGCTTTTCCTGTTCATTATCATGCTCCTGAACACGGACGATCCCGAGGGCGCCTACCCTTGGAAAGCCGCCGCGCTCGGCCTGGCGGTTTTCTTCCTCTTAGGTGCCGGCGTGCTCTGGCTCTTCCATTGGTCGGGCGCCGTCGCCAGCACGCCAGCCGGAGCGACTCCACCCGAGCTTTCCGACTTACCTAAAGTGTTCACCACTTCGGCTAAATCTTTCGGTCGCCTGCTCTACACCAAGTACCTCCTTCCTTTGGAGATCGCTGGCTTCCTCCTGCTCGTCGCGCTCGTCGGCGTCGTCTCGTTGAGCAAGGATTCGACCGAAGAAAACGCCTGATTTTCCCGACATGGAACACACCTCTCTCGCCCACCACCTGATCTTGGCGGGCCTGTTGTTCGCCCTCGGGCTCACCGGCGTGCTTGTCCGCCGCAACCTACTCGTCGTCTACATGTGTCTCGAGCTCATGCTCGCTGCCGCCACGCTCGCGCTCGTCGCCTTCTCGCGCTTCAATAAGACCATGGACGGCGCCGTCCTCGTCTTCTTCGTCATTACCGTCGCGGCTGCCGAGGTCGCCGTGGGTCTCGCCCTCATCGTCGCGCTATTCCGCAAGCGCGGCTCCGTGCAGTCCGACGCCCTGACCACCCTTCGCGACTAATTTTCCGATGCCTTCCGACCTTTCGTCCTTGGTTCACTGGATTCTCTTCCTGCCACTCGGAGCCGCCGCGATTTCGGCACTGTTCCTGCGTAAACAGGGCACCCTCGCCGCTTGGCTTTCCACGGGTACGGCCTTCGCCATCGCCGGCCTTTCGCTGAAACTCCTCAGCCAAGACGGCATTGTCACTTGGCACACCGAACTCGCAAAGTTTGGCGGCATCAGCCTCGGCTTCGGCTACCTCATCGACGCCCATGCGCGCCTGATGCTCTTCGTGGTGTCATTCGTCGCCGCCTGGATTCACCTCTTCTCCGTGGGCTACATGAAGGAAGATGCGGCCCGCGGCCGTTTCTTCGCCGGTCTCTCGATTTTCATGTTCTCCATTCTGGGCATTGTTGTCGCCGACAACCTGCTCATGACGTTCATCTTCTGGGAGCTCGTGGGCTTCAGCTCGTACATGCTGATCGCACATTACTTCGACAAAGATTTCGCCGCCGCGGCCTCGAAGAAAGCTTTTATCACTAACCGCATCGGAGACCTTGGTTTCATCCTCGGCATCGCGATGTGCCTTTCCCTTTACGGCACGCTCGACTTCGTCGCGCTTAAGGATCACGCCGCCGCCGCCAAGACGATCCCCGTCGCCGTGGGTGCGCTGCTCATGTGCGGTTTCCTCGGTAAGTCCGCCCAGTTCCCGCTCCACGTTTGGCTCACCGACGCGATGGCCGGCCCCACGCCCGTCTCCGCGCTCATTCACGCCGCCACGATGGTAGCTGCGGGTGTCTACTTCATGGCCCGCGTGAGCTTCTTGCTCGCCCCTGAAGTCCTGAGCTTCATCGCAATCTCCGGTGCCGGCATGGCCGCCCTCGCCGGCCTCTGCGCCCTCGCCCAGACGGATATCAAGAAGTCGCTAGCCTATTCCACCCTCGCCCACCTCGGCATCATGGGTTGCGCCATCGGCCTCGGCCATCCCGCGCTCGCACTGATGCACATGGCCATGCACGCCTTCTTCAAGGCCACGCTCTTCCTCGGTGCCGGCTCCGTCATCCACGGCTGCCACCACGAGCAGGACATGCTCAAGATGGGCGGCCTGCTAAAGAAGATGCCGGTTACCGCCGCGACGTTCATCGCCGCGACCCTTTCCAATTGTGCCGTACCCTTCCTCGCCGGCTGGTATTCCAAGGACGCCATCATCGAAGCCTCGTTCCACGACGGGAAATTCGCCATCTTTGCATTCCTCGCGCTCGCGGCGCTCGCCACGTGCCTCTACAGCGGCCGCATGATCCGCTTGGTCTTCCTCGGTGAAGCGAACTCCGAAGACGCGTCGCATGCCCATGAGTCCCCTTGGACGATGACCCTACCTCTCGTCGTGCTCGGCTTGGTCTTCTCCGTCGGCGGGGGCTTCGCGGCGCATGTCCTCATCCCGGCGAGTTCACTTCAGCCGATTGAGCACGCTCTCGGTGAAGTGTCGTTCCACTTGGCCGCCCCCTCGACCATCGTCGGCCTGCTTTCTTTGGTCCTCGGTTTCTTCGGGGCGCTTAAGTTCTACGGGACCGTCCGCGGGGCGGATGCGCTCCAAGCCCTCTCGCCACGCACGTATCACCTCCTCGAACATCGCTGGATGGATGGCGTCTACCGCTGGTACATCGACTCCGTGCAGCGTCGACTGGCAGAGTTCATCGCCTTCCTCGACTTACTGGTAATCAACGGATTCGCCGTACGCTGGTTGGGTGGCGGCATTCCCGCCGTGCTCGGCTATCTCACTGGTCGCACCTTCCACCGCGGCCAAACCCGGGGCTACGCGCTCTGGATTGTGCTCGGCTCACTCTTTCTGGCTTGGTTCCTCCTCGCCCGCTAACCCATGGACACTTTTCCTGCCACCCTCCTGCAAATCACCGTCACGGCGCCGATCCTGATCGGCCTGGTGCTGATTGCTGGTCGCTCCCTGCCTCGCAGCTTCGCCTCCGGCTTTGCCCTCGGCGGCTTCGCCCTCCCAGCGGTACTCGCACCTTGGTTATTGGTACTCTGGTCGAGTGAGAGCACCACGGTTGCCCAATTTCAGTCCACGGGCCTCTGGGGATTTAATTTCGGCCTGAACGGCTTGAGTGCACCCTTGCTGGCGATGACTGCGATTGTGGGACTCGCCGCGGGCATCAAGGCCCTCACGCAGGAAGTGGAATCGCGTAACACTTACCTCGGCCTCATTCTGTTTATGCTCGGCGGCACGCTGGGCGTGTTCGGTACGAATCACATCATTGGTTTTTACTTCTTCCACGAGTTCGCGCTGATCCCGACCTTCATCCTGACGCTCTTCTGGGGTGGCGAAGGCCGTCGTCCGGCCGCCATGCAGATGGCCATCTACCTGACGGTCGGTGCCATGGCCTCACTTGCCGGTATCCTCATCGCCATTGAAGCCTCGGGCATGGGCTTCGCCCAGGCCAACTTCGGCGACGTTGCGCATGGCCTGCAGAGCGCCAACCACATCCCCGCCGCCGTCGGTGCGCTCGTGCTCTTCGGTCTCGGCACACTCGCGTCGCTCTTCCCCTTCCATTCTTGGGCTGCCCCGGGTTACTCGGCGGCACCTACGCCCGTCTCCATGATTCATGCCGGTGCGTTGAAAAAGTTTGGCCTCTACGGCATCATCCTCGTCGGCCTCAGCAGCCTCGACATCACCGGCGGGCGGCTCGGCGACTGGTTCCTCTGGATGGCCGTCGCCAACGTCGTCATCGTGGGTTTCATCTGCATCGCGCAACGCGATCTCAAGCAACTGGTCTCTTGGAGTTCCGTCGCCCACATGGGGCCGATCTTCATTGGTATCTGGGTCTGCGGTAAATCGGGTAAAGCCGATGGCCTCGACGCAGCCGCCTTTCTGATGGTCGCGCACGGCCTCTCCTGTGCGGCCCTCTTCCTGCTGGCCAATGCCGTGCGGACACGCGCGGGCACCTATCGACTCGATGCATTAGGCGGCATGGCTTCCCGTGCCCCGATTCTCGCCGCACTCTTCATCGCTGCCACGATGGCCTCGATCGGCTTGCCTGGCTTCGGTAACTTCTGGGGCGAAATCGGCGTCTTCCTCTCCCTGCGCGATCAGTCACTCTGGTTGCAGGCCATCATCGCCTCGTCTGTCGTCATTTCTGCCGTGTACGCCCTGCGCGCGGTGGCGGCGACATTCTTCGGGCCGGCTTCTGAGTCGCTCGAGAAACGCTTTGCTTCGGCGCCCTTCGGCGATCTCGGCTGGGCTGAACGCACGGCCGTTGGCCTGCTACTGCTCGCTTCCATGGCCATCGGCTTCAAGCCCGCGCTGGTCACGAAGTCCACCAACGAAGTCACCAAACTCGTCACCACCTACTCGCAACATAACGCCAAGGCACCCGCCAAGGCTGTGCCTGCGCAGCCTGTGAAACGCTAATTCTCGACCGATGATTCCTTTTCTCGCCAACATCGACCCAGCTTTCAAGGTCCTGGCACCTCGGACAGCAGACTGGCTGACCATTCTGCCTGAAATCGCGGTCGCTGCCCTTGCGCTCGTCTGCCTGGTACAAGCCATCCTACTGCCAAAGCCACTGCGCTGGCTCATCCCCGCGACCGCTCGCACGGGTTTAGTTCTGGTCATCGCGATGGCTTACACCACTGCGGGTCCGTGGGCGCCGAAGAACGATGTGGAATCCTTTGCGGGATTACTCCGACAGGACCTCCCGTTCGCAGGCGTCCGCTTGGTCTTCCTTGCTTCGGCACTCCTCACCAGCCTGCTCGCTGCGCGCTTCCTACGTGAACGTGGCGCGGCGATCGCCGACTATCACCACGTCCTCCTGGTGGTAACCGCCGCGTTCATGCTGCTCGCGCAGTCGAACCACTTCGTCACCTTCTTCCTCGCGCTCGAGACGGCCGCCGTCGGCCTCTACGTACTCGTCGGCTACCTGCGCCGCAGCGAAGCCTCCCTCGAAGCCGGCGTGAAATACCTCGTCGCCGGTGGCCTCAGTTCCGCTCTACTCCTGATGGGCATCGTGCTCGTCTACGGCGCGCTCGGCTCGGTCGCGGGCATCACCGACTCGCTCAACTTCACGCAAATCGGCAAAGCCCTCAGCGCGCAGGTGCAGACACCGACCGGCATCTCTCCGCTCACCCTCGTGGGGATCGCTCTGATTCTCGGCGGCGTCGCCTTCAAGCTCGGCGCCTTCCCGTTCCACGCGTGGATTCCCGACGTCTACCAAGGAGCCCCGACGCCCACGACCGCGTTTCTCGCGACCGCGTCCAAAGCAGCCGGTGCCTTCACCCTACTCGTGCTCGTGACCGGCCCCTTCGCGGCGCTGGCACTGAAACTTGCCCCAGTACTGGCTATCGCGGCCGTGCTGACGCTGCTGGCCGGCAATCTCGGCGCCCTGTCGGCCACGGACGTAAAGCGCACGCTCGCCCTTTCCGGCGTTTCCCACGCGGGCTTCATCCTGGCTGCCGTGACCGTCGCGGTCATCGCACCAGAGGCTACCGCTTACGGCTACACTGCGGAACAAGTCGTCGTCTTGTACTTACTCGCCTACCTCGTGGGTACCTTCCTCGCCAGCCAAGCGCTGGTTTCGCTGCCCGCCGCCGCGGACCACCTCCGCCCTCACCTGGCCCTACGCGGACTCCTCCGCCGCTCGCCGTCGCTCGCCGCCGCCTTGGGCTTCGGTATTGGCTCACTGGCCGGGGTTCCGCCTTCGGTTGGCTTCATCGCCAAGCTCCTCGTCCTCGCCCTACTGGTAAAAGCCAAACTCTGGTGGGTCCTCGGTGTCGCCCTCGTCTGCGTCGCCATCAGCATCCACTATTATTTCTGCATCCTCCGGGAAGCGGTGGTCCGCCCGACGGAAGATAACGTCGAACTCGCCCCGTTGGAGATCTCCTTCGGCGCGCGCTTCCTCATCGGAGCCCTCGCGGCCGCGACGATTCTCGGCGGACTGCTGATCCTAAACTAAAGCCCCTTACCGCGACCGCGGGGGTGGTGCTTGCGATGGGCGGCCGAGAGCGCCGTCCGGTCGACGGAAGTGTAAATCTGGGTCGTCGCGATATCGGCATGCCCGAGCATCTCCTGAATCGAGCGCAAGTCCGCACCGCCTTCCAGGAGGTGCGTCGCGAAGGCGTGCCTGAGTAGATGAGGTTTAACCGGAACACTTACCCCCGCGCGTCGCGCCGCCTGCTTCACCCCGAGCCAGAAAGTTTTCCGGGAAATCGCGACACCCCGAGCACTGAGAAATAAAGCGCTGCCGGTCTTGGGTCGGACAAGTTTGGGCCGGCCGTGCGACAGGTAAACTTGCAGGGCGACGAGCGACGTCTCGCCGACGGGCACGACGCGATCCTTGGAGCCTTTACCGGTCACCCGCACGAGGCCCGACTCCGCATCGACCGCCTGAATTTCGAGACTGCAAAGTTCCGAGATGCGCAAGCCCGAGCCATACATCAGTTCGAGCATCGCCCGATCCCGCAATCCCTGTGGCGTCGAAGTGTCTGGAGCGGAAACGACCTTGGCCGCTTCGGCGGCACTGATCATCCCAGGAAGCTTGCGGCGGAGCTTCGGCCCGTGGGCGAGTTCGGTGAAATCATCACGGCGCAGGCCGACCCGGACGAGATGGGC
>CAIKRN010000203.1 GCA_903829855.1 uncultured Opitutia bacterium | reverse complement strand
GGAGGGGTAGAACCGACCCTCATCCCAGCGTAGAACCATGGCCAACCCGAAACGCAAACAGTCCAAACGCCGCAGCCGACTCCGTCGCGGTGCCAACCAGTTCCGCGCCCCTAAGCTCGTCAAGGACGCCGAATCCGGCGCCCTCCGTCGTTCCCACCGCGTCGATCCAACCACGGGCAAGTACCGTGGCCGTCAGGTGCTCGACACCGGAGCTTAAGCTCCCCTCCGGGCATTGCCCGACCATATGAGCGAAGCCCCTCTGAAGAAAGGCCACCGCATCGCCCTTGACTGCATGGGTGGCGACTTGGGCCCTTCGGAAGCCGTCGCCGCTGCCGCCCTTGCCTTAAAGGAAGGCATCATCGGGCCAGACGACACCTTGGTGTTAGTCGGCCATGAAGACAATCTACGCCTGCTGGCCTTTGAGCATCGTTCGCTGAAGTCCAATCGTATCCAATTTAAGAACGCCACCAGCATCGTCGGGCCAGATGACGCCGCCATGACGGTGCTTAAATCGAAACGCGACTCCTCGATGGTCATTGCGCTGGAAATGCTGAAGTCTGGCGAGGTCGACATGGTCGTTTCAACCGGTAACACCAAGGCTTTGGTGGCCGCCGGCACGATTAAAGTGCGACCCATGGAAGGGGCCGAGCGCCCAGCGCTGGCTGCGATCATGCCCCGCCGGGAAGGACATTTTATCATGCTGGACGTGGGAGCCAACCCCGAGGCGACGCCCGCTCAATTGGTGCACAATGCAGTGCTGGGTGCCATCTATGCACAAAGCTCGCTCGGCATCGCCAATCCGCGGGTCGGACTGCTCACGGTCGGCACCGAGGAAGGCAAAGGCGGTCCCCGCATCAATCGTACCCACGCCCTACTTAAGGCCATGGGCGACCGCATTAATTATATCGGCCCGGTGGAAGGCTTTGATGTCTTTGGCGACGCCTGCGACGTTGTTGTCACCGACGGCTTCACGGGGAACGTCATCCTAAAGACCCTGGAAGGGCTCGTTTACATGCTACGCGACCTCGTCGGCAGTAAAGTTAAGCGTAACCCGATGTACCTGGCGGGCGGAATCGCGATGTTCCCACTTTTGCGCGACCTTAAGGGAAAACTGAAGCCCGAACGCTACGGCGGAGCCCCCCTCCTTGGCCTCACCGGCCTAGTGATGAAGGCCCACGGATCCAGCAATCGGCAGGGCATCGCTAGTGCCATCCGGCTCGGGCTAGAGGCCCTTGGCCATGGCGCCGGCAGTCGCATGCTTTCCGCCCTAGCGGAGGCTAATAAGGTGATTTCTGAGACCCCAGAGGAAGCTTGAGGTTTTAGTGTTCCCTTCCCCGCCCAAGGGGTCTTTCCTCCCGCTATCGATGAGCAGCGCGGAGCTTTCAGTCTTCATTCAGGCCCTCGGAGTTCATGCTCCGGCCCGCAAACTCACCAATGAGGAACTCTCATCGATGGTAGATACTTCCGATGAGTGGATTAAAACCCGCTCAGGCATTTCTGAGCGCCGCATCGCGGCCGCGGATGAAAACCCGTCCGACATGGGCGCCAAGGCCGCCGCCCAAGCTCTCACCCGCGCTGGTCTCACCCCTGCCGACATCGACTTGCTCATCGTGGCCACGATGACGCCGGACGTCCCCTTCCCTTCCACGGCCTGCCTACTCCAGGCGAAACTTGGGCTCCGCCGAGACATCCCGTGCTTCGATGTCTCCGCGGCCTGCTCCGGCTTCGTCTACGCACTCCAAGTCGGCACCGACATGATGCGCTCCGGCGCTTATCGGCACGCCTTAGTCATCGGCGCCGAGAAACTTTCCAGCGTCGTGGATTGGTCCGACCGCACGACTTGCGTGCTCTTTGGCGATGGAGCTGGGGCAGCGATTCTTGCCACCACGAGCGCAAAGAACGTCGGGGTGCTGGGCAATCTGCTCGGGGCCGACGGCAATAACGCCGAACTCCTACACTGTGCGGCGGGAGGCTCCGCCACCCCCGCCACCCCTGAGTCGATTAAAGCCGGAAAACACCTCCTTCGGATGAACGGCAAGGAAGTCTTCAGGCATGCCGTCCGCGTCATGTCTGAATCCTGCGAGCGGGTGCTGGCCAAGTGTGGCGTGAAATCCGAGCAGGTCGCCTGGTTCATCCCCCACCAAGCGAACATTCGTATCCTGGAAGCGGTTGCCAGTCAGCTCAACGTGAGCATGGATCGCTTTCCTTCCAATCTAGACCGCTATGGTAATACCTCGGCGGCCTCCATCCCCCTCGCCCTCGAGGAGGCTTGGCGCGCAGGCAAAATCAAGCACGGAGACCTCGTGCTGATTGTCGCTTTCGGCGCCGGGCTCACCTGGGGCGCAACCCTTCTTCGCTGGCATGAACCCACTCGCTAAATCCATTCTCTGCACCGCACTCCTGCTTGGCGCCCACGCTCAAGCGGAATTCGTACGCACCACTGACACCAAGCTAGACCAATCCACGGGAGCCTTCGTGGAAGGCTACAAGGGCGCGGCTAGCTGGAAGGTTAAGCCGGGCACAATCTGCGACGTCGTCCCGCAAGGCCGCGAAGATATCGTCGTGGCCGCCATGAACGCGGCCTCACGTGAGGCCGACTCTGGCGACATCGGAACAGCGATAAAGTCATGGGCTACCATCGGCGAAGCCAATAAGGGGTTTGAAGCCGAAGCTGTCTCCTTACTGGAGCGGGCCAAGCTTCTGACGGCGCGCGGGCAATTTGAAAATGCGACTGAGCTCATCGATGACCTCTTCTCGCGGCACTCTAGTTACCCTGGTTTCCAGCAAGCCGTGCAAGTTCAGTTTGAAATCGCCAATCACCTGGCCGAAGGGGAGCGGCGCTACCTCGGCGGCTGGTTCCCATGGTTCCGCGACCAAGAAAGCTCCATCAGCATTTGGCAGAAGACCATCCGGCTCGCCCCCAACGGACCGCTGGCCGACGAATGCCTCATCCGGACCGCACGGCTCGCCAAAGAACGCGGCCTGATTCCCCAGCTGACCGAAGCACTCGAACGCATCGTGAGCGACTTCCCGGCCTCTAAATACTCGGCTGAAGCCATCGAGATGCTCGCCAACTTGCGGGCCAAAGATTCGATGGGGCCAGACTGGGATCAGGCGACCACCCTGGAAGCGATTGACCACTGGAGGGCCCTCGCTGAAAAGTTCCCCAAGGATGCCCGGTCGAGCCAAGCAGCGGCCCAGATCGCCATCCTTCGCGACCGCGCCGCCCGCGCCCGCCTGCAGCTCGCGAAATTCTATTGGTATAATCGCAACAACCCCGAGGCCGCCAAACTGATGGCCAACGCCTGCCGTAATATTTCCCCCGAATCCACGGCCGCCAAAGACGCTGAAGTCATGCTGGCCGAGATCCAGAAAAACCCGGACCCACCCAAGTCGATCGCCGATCGCCTGCTCGGTACCTATCCGCGCCCGCGCATCGGCACGGACGTCAAACCGGCTGCGGTGGGGGACGATTTAGATTCGCTCGGGTTTAAGAAAGAGCCTGCCAAGTCAGCCACTGAGACCGAACGTCGATGAGGAAAATCTTCGCGGCCTTTGTCGGACTCTGCCTCGCCGGTTGCTCATCCTATCAGCTGGGTGCGCCGAAGACCGCGTTCCGCTCGATTGAGGTCGCGCCCATCCGTAATTCCACACCCCGCCCGGGCACGCATGCCGTACTACAGGGTAAAATCACCGAGGCCCTGGCCGCCGATCCTCGCATCAAGATCGGCACGGGCGACGCCGTGCTCAGCACGGAAGTAACCCAATACCGACGCGAGGGCTTTACGACGAAGACCGGCGATGCTTACACCTACACGAGTTACCGGGTGACATTTGTGGTGCGATGCAGCCTAACGACCGACAGCGGTCGCCGCGTACTCTTCAAGGATCGCGACTTCTCATCTGTGGCGACACTCCAACTCGCGGGCGACAGCGCCGCCGAGGAATTGAGCCTCGCCCCGACCTTATTCGCTAATATCGCATCGCAAATCCGCGAAGCCGCCACCACCGCTTGGTAAAATGCCTAACGCTGTCGTCGCCCCGTCACTGCTCGCCGCCAATCATGGCGACTTTGCCCAAGGCGTTCGCATCGTTGAGGAAGCCGGCCTGAATTGGCTGCACCTGGATATCATGGACGGGCATTTCGTGCCCAACATTAGCTTCGGACCGCAAGTGGTCGCCGATCTACGCCCGCTCACTAAACTCCACTTCGATGTGCACCTGATGCTCACGAACCCCGATCGTTTCGTAGCCGCCTTCGCCAAAGCCGGGGCAGAACGATTGACCGTGCACGTCGAAGCCGACCACGACATCGCCCAGACCATCACCGCCATCAAAAGCCATGGCATGAGCGCTGGTATTGCTATGAATCCAGATACGGACCCTCGCCGCCTGTTGCCCTATCTCGAGTCCGTGGACCTCGCCCTCTGTATGAGCGTTTTCCCCGGCTTCGGCGGCCAAGCGTTCATCCCGGCCGTCCTAAAGAGTATCGAATTTCTGGCGGCCGAACGCGCGGCACGTGGGGCTGACTTTCGCATCGAGGTGGATGGAGGTATCAATGTGGAAACGGGACGCCAATGCCGCACCGCCGGAGCGGACACGTTCGTCGCCGGCACCGCCTTCTTTAAGGCGCCAGATCGCGCCGCCTTCGCAAGACAGCTGACAGCCTAAGTGGCGGCTGGAGGCGGCAAAGCTCCTTGAGCCTCGGCCTTCTCCGTCTGCAATCGCAGCTGACCGCAGGCGGCATCAATGTCGTGGCCCTTCTCGCGACGCAAAGTCGCGGTCACCCCCAACCCGCGTAACTCGTGCACGAAGCGCTCCTGACGGGTGAGCGAGGGACGCACCCATGGTAGACCTTCAACCTTATTATACGGGATCAGATTGACGTGGGCATGGAGCTCGCGCGCGATAACCGCGAGTCGCCTAGCTTGATCGAGCGAATCATTGATATCTTCGATCAGGATGAATTCGAGCGTGAGCATCCGGCCGTGCTTACGGGCGAAAGCCTTCGCCGCGGGAATCAATTCCTCCAGTGGGTACTTTTTGTTCACTGGCATGATTTGATTACGCACCTCATTCGTCGCACCGTGGAGACTGATCGCCAACCGGAAGCCAAGCGGCTCCTCGGCGAGCTTATGAATCTTTGGCACCACGCCGGAAGTGGAAATCGTGACCCGACGGGCGCCGAAACCAAAACCCCACGGGGCGTTCACGATGCGCAACGCCGCGAGTAAGTTTTCGTAGTTCGCGAGCGGCTCGCCCATGCCCATCACCACGATGTTATCAAAAGAGGCGAGGCCTTCGGCGGCACGAGCTGGGTCGGACTTATCCTCAATCCGGCACACCTGTACCAACTGGGAGACGATCTCCCCAATGGAGAGATCGCGCTTCCAGCCCTCGAGCCCGGAGGCACAGAACTTACAGCCATAGGCACAGCCCACCTGGGTCGAGATGCAGATCGTCCGCCGTGACTTCTCCTGGCCGACCCCCTCCATGGGGGCCCGAATGATGACCGTCTCGATGAGGGACCCATCCCGCAGGCGCTGGAGAATCTTCTGGGTCACGTCCGAGGAGGCCTTGCGCTGGACTAGGCTAGTCGCCTCAAAGTCGTAATTTTCATCAATCCAGGCCCTAAGAGGGGCGGGAAGGTTGGTCATGAGGTCCGATCGCTCGACTCGCTTAGGGTACAGCCATTCAAAAATCTGCCCTGCCCGGTAGCGCGGGTGACCGCCGGCGACGAGTCGCTCGCCGAGGCTCTCGGGAGTTTCTCCGTGGATTGATGGTTTTTCGGGCTTAAATGCCATAGATAACGCAGGTCGGACGACGGCACAGGGCGTAGACCCCAAAGCCCCCAGCCTTCCTGCTTGCAAGTGAGAATTGTTATGCCCAAAACCCCTTTTTGCAATGAGCAACAAGGCCCCCAACCCACAAGGTGGTAAAATCAACTCCCTGCAGGCCGCCATCGACCGGGTGGCGACGGGTCAGCCCGCCTTCTGCCTCCACCAGGCTTGGGGTATCGGCATCATCCGTACCTACGACGAAGCCAACAAGCGCTTCACCGTGGATTTCCCTGAACAGAACAAGAAGGCCCACGCCATGGACGCCGCCTTCTTCCTCGGCAAAATCGAAGTTATCAATCCCACGGGCGTTGTGGCCAAGGCCTACGCGGACACCTCGAAGCAAGAAGTTGCCACGATGGTGGCCAATGATCCGGCCGGCGTCGTGAAAGCCCTGCTCGCTGAGTATCCCACCGGCGAATGCTCTTCCTACGCCCTCGAAGCTAATCTCGAGCGCATCCACTTCGCCTCCCTGCCTGCCGGCAAGGACCGTGCGACCACCTTCAAATCCTGGTGGACCAAGGGTCGTGCCGCCCTGCGGAAAGACCGCGCCATCCTCGTCCCGGAACGCAAAGGCGGAATCTACGCACTGCTCGAGGCCCCTAAGGACCTCGGCGAAGACCTGTTCGCTCAGTACGAAGCCGCCCCCAATTTCGAGCGTAAGCTGGCCCTCCTTGAGGAGCTGGCGGATAGCGCTTCCGCCGAGACCCGCTCTGCCGCCAACGAGGCCAACCTCGCCAAGGTGTCCGCCGACCTCGCCAAGGAAATCAAGAAGCTCGAGACCGCCCGTCGTCGCGATAACCTTCCGTCCATTCTCTGCGGCATCTGGAATCGCGATAAGTTCTTCCGCTCAGCGGTTGAAACCGTCGAGACCGTCAGCCCCACCGCATCCGAAATCATTGCCCTCTGCTCCGAAAGCGACCTCGCCTTCGTAGCACTGAACATCCCGCACACCACCGAGAAGATTCGCAGCCTGCTCGACCTCGTGCGTGCGCACCACGGTGATAACTGGGCAGAACGCGCTTTCGACCTGCTCCGCAATCGCGACATCGGCGGCACCAAGAGCGGCTCCGCCAAGCTCGTCTCGGAGTCGATTGCCTACCTCTGCGACCAGGAACTAGCCCCCATCGTCGCCAATCGCTTTGCTCAGTGGCTGGAAACCCGCGAACTCCGCGCTCCGGTCATCATCTGGGTTATCAAGAACCGCGACTCCAAGAAGTACGCGGATATCGTCTCCCGCCTCATCGCCCCCTCCCTGCTCGGCGCAATTCTCTCCTCGATTGACACGGAGTCCCTCGAATCCAATTCGACCGCCCGCATCCCGCTCGCCAACGAACTCATCAAGGACAAGGAACTCATCGCGAGCATCCTCGCCCCCATCGGCGGCAAGAAAGTCGACAGCGAGACCATCTTCGACCTCACCCGCACGATGCTGAGCAGCCAGGGCTTCGATGAACTGACCAAGAAGGCCCTCCTCTCCCGCCTCGCTAAGATCGAGCCGCACGTGCAGCGCCTCGCGAAGTCCAAGCACTCCGGCTCCGAAGCCGAAGAGAAAGTCCTCTTTGTCTCTAAGGGCAGCAAGGAAGAGAAAGAACGCGAACTCATCGAGATCGTTCAGACCCGCCTCCCTGCTATCAAGGAAGCCATTCAAGTCGCTAAAGAGCACGGCGACTTGCGTGAAAACTCCGAATACAAGATGGCCCGTCAGGAACACGATACCCTTTCCGCTCGCCGCGCTGAACTCGACACCATCCTGAAGAAGGCCACGGTCGTCGACTTCTCCCAAGCCACCACCGACGCCATCAGCGTGGGTTCGAGTATCGTGCTGCGCCGCGGCTCCGACCAAGCCGAAGTGTCCTACGACATCCTCGGAGCCTGGGATGGTAAGCCGGAAGAGAACATCCTCTCCTACATTTCCCCGCTGGCTAAGCAGTTCCTTAACCAGAAGCAGGGCGAGACCTTCACGACCAACATCAACGGCAAGGCCGAGAATTGGACCGTCGTGAAGATTACCCGCTGGATCGATAAGCGCAAGTAAGCCGCCCACCAGCACCCTTCGTTGAAGCCCCGATTTCGGGGCTTCCTCTTTTGACACGGGAACGGATGCCCTCCAGTTTGTGCTAATGTCCGACCCATGGGATTCCCTGCGCCTACTGGCTGACCCCACCCGGGCCCGGATGCTTTTCCTCCTGCATCGCGGCGAACTCTCCGTCGGCGAACTGCAGGAGATTCTCGGGCTGCAACAATCCCGCATCTCCACCCACCTCGCCCTGCTTCGCAAGGCAGGCCTCGTGAAGGACCGTCGTGACGGGAAGAAGTCTTACTACTCCCTGGCCCGCGGACTGACCTCCGTCACCTCAGGCGTCGTGAAAGCGGCGCTCGCCGCCAGCGAAGCGGAAGCACAGTCCTCCGCCGATCAGCGCGCCCTGCAACGCATCATCGAAAAGCGCCGCCAAAAAGCAGAGCAGCACTTTAACCTCGTCGCCGACCGCCTAGGTCGAAACTACTGCCCGGGCCGATCCTGGGAGGCCATCGGCCAGATGCTCTTCCTCCTCACGCCCAAGGTGCGTATCGCCGATCTTGGTGCGGGCGATGGCACCCTTTCGCGCTTGCTCGCCCGCCAAGCGGAGACGGTGCACTGTATCGATAACTCGCCTCGTATGGTTCAGCTCGGACGAGCCTTGGCCAAAAAAGAGCAGCTGAGCAACTTGACCTACGTCCTTGGCGATATCGAAAAAGTCCCCCTGCCTTCCGGCAGCATCGACTTAGCGCTCCTGAGCCAGGCACTCCACCACGCAGAAAACCCACGCAAGGCGATTTCCGAAGCCTTCCGCATCCTGAAACCCGGCGGCCGGGTGCTCATCCTCGACCTCCGCGCGCATAAGTTCGAGAAGGCCCATGAACTTTATGCCGATCGCTGGCTCGGCTTTAAAGAAAACGATCTGCATGACTGGCTCGAGGAAGCCGGGTTCTTCCATTCCGAGGTCCGGGTGGTGGCCAAGGAGGAAAAAGAGCCGAGATTTGAGACCTTGCTGGCCAGCGGAATCAAGGCGGGGAAGTGAGTTATTCACAGGGGTAAGGGCTGGGGCTAAAGACCCCTGGATTAAGCCCAGAAAATGGGCTTATTGCTTGGCATCCCCTACGCATCGGGACAACTTTATCCAACCCCCTGATGCGGAGCCCTCGGCTCCCCTCTCCCGATGCTTATCCAAGAGTCCCGCACCTATAAACTAGCCAAGGCCGCGCTCATCGCCGTGCTGATCGCCGTGACGCCCGTCGTGGCTCACCTCAAGGCGCAGACCAAGCCGCTACCGACCGCCGAGCAGAAGGAAGACCCTCTGTCCGTCCTCTTTAAGGAGGCCGAGAAAAGCCTCGATGCCAAGAAATACAAAGAAGCCCTCGCACAATACGAAGAGCTCGAAAAGAAGGCCGTCGACGTTGAACTAAAACTGAAGGCCGTCGTCAGCTTCCGCAAGGCGAGCTGTTACTACTTCATGCGCGATTGGCCCAAAGCCGAAACCGAGCTGACCGCGTTCCTCACCAAGTTCCCGAAAGGTACCGATGACTTCTTCGACGCCGACAATCGCCGGGGCATCGCGGAACTGACGCTGATTGAAGTCCTTTCCAGCCAAGCCAAGTTCGAGGCCGCCCTGGCCCGACTTGAAAAGATTCGCACCAACACCTTGGCCCGCCCGGAGGATCGCGTAAATGCCTTCACCTTGTCCGCTAAAATCGTTTCGGACCGGGCCAAAAACGCCCCCGATGACGTCAGGAAAGCCGCGCTCTCCCAGGCCATCGGCCTTCTCAAACAGGCCACCGCGGAAGGCATCAACACGCCCGAACGCCGCGAAGCCGCGAACAAACTCGTCGAGCTCTACACCAAGCTCGGCCTCACCAAGGAAGCTTCGCAACTTAAGAGCGAGATCGATGCTAAGAGTAGCGGCTCCCCCGCCGAAGTCGTGCGCTCCAACACGCAGCGCCTCGAAATCGGCGATGCCCGTTTTGCCGCTGGCGAACAAGCCGCCGACGAAACCGTTCGCGCCAACTTCTACCGCGAAGCCCTCACCAACTATCAAGGCACCCTGCGCCGCCTGAACCTAACGAGCTCCTTCACGAAGGCCATCGAAGCCAAGCAAGCCGAACACGCTGCCCTCGTCAAAGCCAACGCCAAACCTAACCCCGAACAGGCCGCCAACATTGAGAAAGCCAGACTCGAGGTTGAACAGTTCAAGAAATACGAGACCGAGTTCACCGCGAACAAGGACTACGACGCTTTCGTCTCTTACCGCATCGGCCTTTGCCTCCTCGAACTCAAGCGCCCCTGGGAAGCTTATGTAGCGTTCAAAGACATCTTCGAGAATAGCCCCAACTTCTCCCGCCTCGCCGGAGCCTATTACTATTATATCACGGCCCTGCGCCAGATTGGCCGCAACACCGAGGCCCAAGCTAAGTGCAAAGAGTTCCTCGGCAAGTTCCCCAATGCCGACGAAGTCTCCGCGATTGGCCTGATGCTCGGGGATATTTCGCAGGCCCAGGAAGACTACCCCGAAGCCATCAAGCATTTCACGTGGGTTCGCGATAATGTAAAGAGCCTCACCCCTGAGACCGCCGAGGAAATCGACTTCCGCATCGCAGCCTGCCTGTTTTCGCAAGTCGACTGGGCGCCTGCCCAAAAGGCCTTTGATGCCTTCCTCAAGAAGTACGAACGCTCCCCCGTCCGACAGCAGGTGCTTTACATGGGCGCCCTCTGCCAGTTCTTCCAAGGTAAGTATAAGGAAACCAAGGTCGCCTTCGACCTCTACCAAACCGAATACCCCAAAGGTCAATTCCTGCCCGACGTCCAATATCGTCAGGCCATGGTGCAGTTCGGCACCGACCCACCCGACATCCCGGCCACCCTCAAACTCTGTGAGAAGTGGCTCAAGGATTACGAGAAGGACCGCACCGACGAAGTCATCAACCAGATGCCGGAAGTCTACACACTCATCGGCGACGCCAACATCCGCCTCGCGGATGAAATCGATAAGCGAATCAAGGCCGCCGACCTCGACGTACGCCTCAATTCCAAATCCCCCGACAAAGCTAAGTTCGTTGAAATTAAGGCTAAGCTGGAAAATGAAAAATCGGCCCTCACAGGTAAGGCCATCGACGCCTATGAACTGGCCGCCAAGAGCGCCCGCACCAATCCGCAGGCCCTTGAATTCGCCTTGGGAGAACTTCGCAAAATGCTTCCCGGCCGGGGTGACCACAAGCGGATGCGCGATCTGTTCAAGGAAATCTTCGACTGGAATCATAACGACCCCAAGGCGATGACCTACCTGTACGAGGTCATCCGCTCTACCGAACGCATGGGCGATATGCCGGAATTCGGCCAACGTGCCGAGAAGATCCAGAAGGATTTCAGCATCAAGCTGGGCGAAGCCCGGAAGAAGGTCGATGAGCTCGAACGCCGCGATAAGGTCACCATGGATGAAGTGAAGGCCGGCAAGGCCGCGGTCGCCAAGCTCTCCGCCGAACTCAAGGTCGAGCTCGATAAAGTCGAAGCTGACCGCCAGACCAGCATCTCCGACCAAAAGAAGCGCGCACTCAAGATTCTCTCGGACGCCGTCTCCGAATCCATTAATGATCGCACCCAGGAAGGCACCGAAAAATTGATCGCCTTCTTGGGGGAAAAACTTTCCCGCAAGGTGAAGCGCGTCAAGCCTGGCGCGAAGCCCGTGCCCGGCGCCTACACCTCCGAGAACGCTGAAGCCGAGATGACCAAGTTACTGCGCCTCGAAGAGCACCGCGACTCACTCGTCGCCCAGGCTCGCGGCTTCTTCGCGCTCGGACAGCTCGCCGCCCTGAACCGTGAGCCTGAAAAAACCACGCTCTACTTTGGCAAGATTGCTGCGAACTACAAGGCCGAGGAGCTCAGCCCGACAATCCTCGCCATGGTCGGGGATAACCTCCTCGCCAAGGGTGACCACAAGAAAGCCGGGGAATACTTCGGCTACATCCTCGAACACGGGCGCTCGTCGGAATACGCCGATTACGCTTTCGCTGGCCTCGCGGAAATCCAGTTCGCCAACAAGAAATACAAG